>JBGOUW010000019.1:0-19299 GCA_041477755.1 Binatia bacterium | reverse complement strand
TTGATCGTCGCTTGCACCGAGCCGTCGTCGAGGCCGCGGGCGGCGGCGATACCGCCGACGAACTGCTGATTGACGCTGTCGAGCAGCGAGTTCGCCATCTCGCGATGCGCGGCGGTCATCGACTTGTTCGCCAGCATGTCACCGAATGTCTTGTACTCGCGGATCTTCTCGACGTGCATTTCGATGTCGAGCTTCTCCCACACGCCGCCGAGGAAGAAGAACTGTGACGACAATCCCGTCAGCGGCGCGCTACCGTCAGGCGGCAGATACACTTCGCTGGCCACGCTCGCGAGGTAGTATTCGAGATTGCCCGCGCTGATCTCCTGTTCGAGATAGGCCACCAGCCGCTTGCCGCTGGCCTTGAAACTCACCAGCGCTTCGCGGAGATCCTGCGCTTTCGCCCACCCGATATCGAGCTTGCCGACGCGTAGCACCAGGCCTTTGATCCGATCGTCCTTGGTGGCGCGGCGCAGCAAGGTTACGAGGTCAAGCAGTGTGCGCTCGCGACGGCGAAAGAAGCGCGCCAGCGCATCTGGCGGTGGCGCTTCCGCGTATGCTCCCGCCAGTTCGAGGAGCAGCACGCTCTGCGACGGGATGCGTGCGGGCAACAGATAGCTCCGGGCCAGCAGTGTGCCCACCAGCACGACCAGCAGAAGGAGCAGTAGAATCCGGATGCGGCGACCGCTCATACGATACCTCAGGGCGTATTCAGTTCGTGCGCGTGATTGGCGTGCGCGTCATAGGCGTGTGCATAGGCGTGTGAATGATAAGCGTGAATGACGGGCAGATTGACGGCACCCCACAAGCCGGTGAAGCGCCGGTCGATGTCGCGCATGATTGCCATCGCCATTTCATAGTCCGCGGCGGCCGGCAGGTTGTCGAGTTGATGGAGCACGCCGGCTAAGACTGCGTTGGTGTACCGCAGCAGGCCATGTTGTGCGGCCATTGGCTGCGCAGCCATCGCGGGGTCACCTGCCACCGATGCCAAGCGATCAACAAGCAGCGCGAGTTGCGTCGTGGCGGCCGCGACGCGGGGCCGCAATCGTTGCACCGCGTCCGCCTTCGTCGGCGGCCGGCGGATGTCGCCGAACGTAACCACATTGCGCATGATCAATTCCAGTTCAGCCAGCGTGGTGGCCATCAGCGTCGCGTGGGTTCCGAATCGCTGCGCGTAGCCGCTACGGAACTGTGCCACATCGCAGCCGCTCGCCCGCGTGGCGGCGGCGTAGGCGAGAAAATTCGCTGGGTACGCCCATAGACTGAAGGCGCCGAACTGAAGATTTGTAATCTCGCGGATGCCGAGACGATGGAAGTAGTCGAGGTCGGCCGCAATGACTTCCGCCAACGGTACGGCGCAACCACAGAACAGAATCGCGTCGGCGTAGTACTCGAAGATACGCACCCGGCCGTCGAACAAGTCAACGTAGCGCTCCAGCGATTCGCGGTAGCGCCGATTGGTGCGGCAATTCGAGTCATCGAGTGCATGCCCGTAGCAGCGCTCGCGCGGAGCGTACTCCACCCACACACCCGGCGCGGGTCGCTCGTGAAGGTCGGGATCGATGGTGTCGTGATACGCCAAGTAGCACACTGGACGGGTTACGCCCTCGGCGCCGAGGGCCTCGGAGACCGCGTTGCACAGTCGCAGGCTCTGATCCTGCACCGTCACGCCGACACACTGCGAGCAGTGGCACCAGCCGCCTTCCCACAGATCGGCACCCCAGATGTGCAGCACGCTCAGCTCCGGATGTTCGCGCACGTAGTGCACCGCGTTCTCGCTCGCGATCCGCAGCGCCGTTGCGTTGGCTGTGCATAGATTCCCGTACTCCGTTCGCTCACCGTTGCGCCGCTGTGGAAAGAATTCGGGATGGTCTTTGAAGATCTCGCGCGGCAGCAGCAACGGGATGACATGGCCGCCGTACTCGACGCTGATTCCCCGCCGAGTGAAGTCCGGAATTAGCTCGGGGACGGTGAGTTGCGAATCGAACGGATGACGGATGAAGAGATAGGCGTTCGCCGCCGACTTCCCCATCCAGTCGACGAACTCGTAGTCGGCGGCGAGGTGTTCCGCGAACTGCGCGGAGTCCCCATAGTGCCAAGTCATGATGTCGGCGGCGTAGCCGCGCACGGCGTAGCGCGGAGCCGAGCGGATCGATTGAATGGCGGGCAGCGTGTCGAGTCGCGGGACTACCTCTTCGTTGCGGCTGTGCAACGACCAACGGCACCCGAATTGTTCGAGGAGACAGTAGACGGCGTGCAAGACGGCGCGCGGTGTTTGTCCCTGAATCACGGCGCCGTCACTCGTCGGTAGCACGATGAATGAATCTGGCCCCGGCAGCGGTTCAAGCGCCGGCATGTCCGCCGACCCGAGGTGAAGCGAATTCGCGGGCGCGGCGGCGGTGATGATTGGAAGCGCGCGGCCGGTAATGGCAGCCAGATAGCGCTGCAACTCGCTGGCAGCAAAGCGAAGCGGTTCGCTCGCCGCGGGCGGGATTGCAATTGCGTTGTGTCGGCCCGTCACCGCAGCAGCTTGCGATGTTTCGCGCAGCGACTCAAGCCCGACGGCGCCTGTTGGTATCGTCCGACCTCTTGGCGGGGCTGACAAGCGGCAATGAACCACGTAGAATTCGCTGCCACGTTGCGACTGGACTTTGAACCAAAGCATTCTTCGAGGGGGGCATATGAAGAAGATTTGGCTAGGTACGGCATTGGAGCTACTGGCGCTATTGGGCGCGCGACCGGTGTCGGCGCAGCTGGCCCTTAGTGTCGTCCAGTGTCAGGATGCGATTCTCGACGGGGCCGACAAATACGTCGTGGCGCTGCACAAACAGATCAAGGCTTCGGTCCATCAGAACTTGCTCGGCATGAACAGCGCGCCCGATGGTGGCCGCTCAATTTGCGTGGGCGGTACCAGGGCGACCAAGCCATGCGTCGGCAACGGCGGCGTATGCGGTTCGGGCGTGCACTCCGGCAAACCGTGCGACCTACCTGGCGACTGTCCGGGCTTTTGTGTGGGCACTCCAAACACGCTCTGTGTGGCCGACGCGACCTGTGGAGGCGCCAAGGGGAGCTGCAAGAAACTCGGGACCTGCAATGCGATTGTGGGATGCCCCGGTGGTGGCCGGTGCGAAGTCCTGCAGACTAAGATCGCAACCATTGCCGGGAACCTGGCCAAAGCGGAAAAGGATCTGAGGAAGAGCATCACCGGCAAGTGTATCGACCCGACGGCCTTCACCAGCCTCGGGTTTCCGAACGATCAATGCAAAGGTGAGTGTGCGGTATCGTTCTCGGAGTGCGTCACCGACGCCGATTGCAGTGTCAACGTCTGTACGTTCAACATCAACAGGCTCATGGACTGCATTCAGCACGACCAGCTTGGCGACTTCGCCCACGCGCATTTGGGTAACGCGATGTCGTCGCCACTGACGAAAGTGCTCAGCACCGCGCAGCCGAGAGGGGCAAAGAGCAACAAGAACCCGCGCCGCCGGTCGACCGTCTCGCTTCCGGGCCTGTTCCAGATTGGCGCCAAGTCGACCTCGAGCGGCGCCGGGTCGGTTGGGGGCTCGTCTCCCGTCGGTCTTGCACGCTGCCAGAATTCCGGCGCGAACAACGGCCTTCCCTGTATCGAAGATACCGACTGCAAGAGCGACCAAACCGGCACCACGCCCGTGTGTGTCAGCGACTGCTGCGACTGCACGGGCGTCGGCGTGTGCACCGTCGCGAATGGCGTGAGTTCACTAGCGCAAGGCCTATGTACAGCGTCCGGTCAAACGGTATGCGACGCCCGCGGCAACATCGTTCCGCCGGGCAACTACCTGAGCACGCCAACGGAAGCGAAGTCGAACGGCATTGAGACGTGCACGGTCACGCCTCTTGGTCGCGTGTCTTTCGCAACCCCCGGGTTGGAAGCTGGAACGGCGGCGACCGACAAAGGCCACTGCTTCGGTCCCGACAATGTCAATCAGTTGACCAATGCGCTGTGCAACACGGGCGCCGATTGCGCCGCCAATGGTCCGTGCAAAGGCGGCCTGACGTCGTTCGGCCAAATCAACTTGACGACCGCCGCGGAAAACACGGTCGCGCCGATCTTCTCGGATGTTTGGCTCTCCGCCGGGACAAGCAACGCGTGCCCGCACTGCATCAGTGGGATATGCGATTCGGGTCCATCTGTGGGTATCGCTTGCGCCGAAGAGGACGGTCACACCAGCAATGCCTGTCTCCCCGGAGCGCCCGCGTGGATTCGCCTTCCCGGCATCGCCAACGTGTTTTACCTGACCTCGGGTACAGCCAAGTTCCAAGGCTCCGGCGAGATATTCTGCGGCTCATGCGCTGCCGACGCCAGCATCGGGTGCTCGTCGGATGGGACGCAGGCTTGTCCGAGCGGGACCGGCCCGTGCATCCCGGGTACGTTCAGTGGCTTCCAAGGCGACACGGCATATGATGATCTGCCGGCAGCCGGTGCGCAGCTGAGCAACATCGGCATACCGAACAACTACGGCGGTACCGGGGGCGGCGTGTTCTGTACGGGCAAGAGCAACGGCATCATTGATGGATCAATCGGGCTCCCCGGCCCGGTGCGGGTGAGGCAACCGTACCTCGTCAATTGGACCTTCTCAACGAAATAGTCACCGGCCCTCGCGTACGTGGTCCATGCCGAGGGTACTTGGCAGACCAAACGCGGCCGACTACACACGATCGAGTGCGTTAAAGAACCGCGCGACATCGCCTTCGTTGTTGTAGAAGTGCGGCGCCAACCGCACGCCGCCGGCGCGCGACCGACAAAGAATGCCGTGCGCATCGAGCCTCGCGACCAGACCAGCCGGATCGCTCCCGAGGCGAAACGTTAGAATACCCGAGCGCTCGCGCGCACCCCACGGGCTGACGATTTCGGCACCGCGCTGGCGTAGCCCCGTGGCGAGTTGCGCGGTGAGATCGAGGACCCGAGCCTCGACCACTGCCGCGCCGACTTCGTACAGTAGTTCGAGGGCGGGACCGAGCGCGTGGATGCCCAGATGTGGCGGCGACCCGGACTCGAAGCGTGTCGCATCCGGTCGCAGCTCGAAGTGATACGGCAGGTGGTTGTCGGGATCGACGACGCTGTTCCAGCCCAGCAGCGGCGGTTGCAGCTGCTCGATCACGCGACGCGAGACGAAGAGGAAGCCGCAACCTTCTGGCGCCAGCAGCCACTTGTGGCCGCCCACCGCCATGCAATCGATCAGGGCGCGCGCAACGTCGATCTGCAGCGCACCCACAGCTTGAATGCCGTCGACGCAGAACAATACGCCGCGCTCGCGGCAGAAGGTGCCGAGCGATTCGAGGTCGCAACGAAAGCCCGTCTGCCAATCCACGGCGCTGACGGTGACCACTCGGGTGCGGTCATCGACGAGCGTGCGGATGCCGTCGACCGTGACCCGACTGTTGTTCGGTGGAACCATACGGGTCTCGACCTCGAACCGACGCAGCCCCCACCACGGATAGACGTTCGAGGGATAGTCGCCGTCGACCGCGACGACGTTGTCGCCGGCGCGCCAGGTTAGGCCGGAGGCGACCAGCGAAAGTCCCGTCGAGGTATTGGCCACGAAGGCGATCTCTGCGGCCGTCGCCCCGATCAGGCGCGCGCACAGCTCGCGCACCGCGGTGGCGCGGGCTTGCCAGCGTTCATAGGTGGCGCCTTCGACCACGGTGGCCTCTGCTATGAACTGGGTCACCGCCCGCGTCGTGCGCAGCGGCACCGGCGCGCGACCCGAGTGGTTGAAGTGGATCAACCGTTCGCTCGCCGGAAACTCCGCGCGCCATCGTTCGAATATCATTGCCGACCTCCGCCTGGGTCTTTATAATCCCAATCCATGGAACGGCTGAAGCGATTCTTCGACACCATCGTGCAACGCGCGTTTTGGGAGCTGAGGCTGGCTGAACCACCGGTGGTCGACCACGTCAGCACCGTCCTCGCCGACTTTGCCGACAGCGCGCACATGCTCCGGCTCAGCACGATCGAAGGTGAGCGCTTGGACAAGCTGCTCGACACGATGATCGAGTTGCCCGGGGCCAGCGAGCGTACCAAGCTGGAGCGCGAACGCGAAATGCGCCAGTACATCGGCGACTACGCGCTGTTCATGAGCGGGATCTTCCGCAGTCACAGCGAGCGGCGTGGATATCTCAACTACTACATCACCACCGGACAACGCTCCTACCGGGCGGTGTCTGAACTCGATACCGCACTCTACCGCGCCGGCTTCCTGTTATTCGAAGACCTGTCGCAAAATTTCGAGCGCTACTCGAGCGCGCTCGACTACGTGCGCAAGGCTTACTTCGCGAGCAGCCCGGGTGCGCATCCGTTCGCCGAGTTCCTCCGCCAGGTGGACAGCCAAGTGCGTGCGGGTCTGTCGACCAACTGATTCATGCTTCCAGCCGCGGTGTTTCCGGCAGGCGGTGATTCCGGTAGAGCATACGCATGCTCGACCTGCTGATTGCCGCCGACAGTGCGCCGCAACGTCTCGATGTCTTTCTCGCGCGTGCGCTCCCGGGCGCGTCGCGCCAGCGCGTCCGCGCGCTGATTGCCGACGGTGGCGTACGCGTGAACGGGCGCCGCGCGCGCAAGAGCGCCGCGCTCCAGCCCGGCGACGCAATTCAGATTGACCACTGGAGCGATCCCGGCGCTGCGACCTTGGTTGCCAATCCGAGTCTGGAGGTGCCGATCCTCTACGAAGATGCGGAGGTCATCGTGCTCGACAAGCCGGCCGGTGTGCCGTCGCACGCGTTGCGGGCCGATGAGACCGCCACGCTTGCCAACTTCCTCGTCGACCGTTTTCCCGAGCTACGCGCGCTCAGTCGCGCGGTCGGCAAGGACGAGCGCGAGCCGGGGCTGGTGCATCGCCTCGACACCGACACCTCCGGCGTGCTGTTGATCGCACGCACGGTCGATGCCTACGCGGCGTTGCGGCGGCAATTCCGCGCGCACACGGTCAACAAGGAATATGTGGCGCTGGTCGATGGCGATGTTGCTGCATCCGGTGAGATCACCGCCCCGATTGCCCACGATCCGCGCAATCGCCGCCGCATGCGCGTGTGCGCCAATCCTGATCAAGCCGGGGCGTGGCATGCCCGCCCTGCCCTCACGCGCTACCGGCCGTTGCGGCGACTCGGTACCCGTACCGTACTCGCGATCGAGATTCCCACCGGGTTGCGTCATCAAATTCGAGCGCATCTGGCCTTCATCGGCCATCCCATAGTCGGCGACGAATTGTACGGCGGGCGCGGCGCGGCGCGCCAGATGCTGCACGCCGAGCGAGTCACCTTCACCCATCCACGCACCCGCGAGCGGGTCACCGTCGAAAGCCCGTTGCCGGCGGATCTGCGCGCGACTCTGGCGCTCCGACCCACTCACGCCTGAACCGCATCGGTTCCTCGACGCAATCGCTGGCCTCGAATACACACGGGCACACGCCGTCGTCGGTATGCTCCGGACTATGACTCGCACCGTCGTCTGCTCTGCGGGCCGCGGGCCAGCGGAGCGGTGAGCGCGTACGCGGCGAGCCGGGTCAGGCCACCAGCGTCCCGGTCGCGTCGAGCAACCGATCAAATCCTTCGATCATCGCGGTGTGCGCGAGCACGCTCCAGCGAAAGGCGCGGCGGACGCGAGCTTGTTGCTGGGAGGTCTGCGCGAACCACTCGACCGCCTTCATCGCATTGTCGCCGTGCTCGTCTTCGGCTTCGACGTGGATTTCGTAAAACTCCAACGTGCGGCGATCGAGCCCGTACTGGCTCTTCAACGCGTCGTAGATCACCTGCGCACCGGCCGCCCGACCGGGCACCTGCATCTCGACGGCGAGGCCGAAGGCCCCCAGGCCTTCTTCGAACGACGAGCGGCAGAAGTATCCCATCGCCGCCGCCGCGCCGAGGGTCGACGCCAACGGGAGATACGCCTTCACCTCGTCGAGCGGAACGCCCAAGCCATCGAGGAACTGCACGTAGAGCTCGTAGTGCTCGGCCTCGCGGATGTAGCCCATCTCGCCCGCGAGGTTGCGACTGAGGGCCTTGTAGATCGAGCGATCGGGGACGATCGGCGCCTGACTCAGCCATGCCGCGATCGTCGGCACCGCCGGCTCGGTGTAGTAGTAGGCGTCCTTCGCCCAGCGCAGCAGTTCCGCGCGGGAACACTTCCCAGCCATCAGGCGGCGCATGAACGCACTCTGCGGCGCGTGCTCGCGCTTGAAGCTGTAGCACTCGTCGAGGAACTCGCGCGGTGTCAATGCCCGACCGTTCGACGGACCCATATGCCCTCCTTGTGATGCGGCGTCTGCCGCGGTACATAGCGCGCCGGCCGGTTTCCGAGCAATCGCACACCCTCGGAGGACAACATGCCCGACCCCGTCCACCATCGGTGGAACCACAACAACTACGCCGTGCCGCCCGCCCGCTTGCCGCTGATCGAAGCGTGCTTCGACGCGCTGTTCCCGTGGGTGAAGATCGTCAGCAAGCCGCATCTGCTCGGCTATCGCCTGGGCGACGATCTGCACGCGGCCGCCGTATACTTCCGCCCGGTCGAGGCCGCGGCATCGCTCCACGCGGCAGTGACCCGGCTACGGGCGCAAGATCCTGAGCTGGATCTCGCGCTGGTAGGCCTGGAGAGCGTCGAGGTCGACTACAACGACCATAGCGGCTTCATGGTCCCGACGGTTGCGGAGTGGGAGCAGCGACTCGCGATTGCCGAGCGGCTGCAGCGTGACCGACCGGAGTTCGAGATTCGCATCGCCGACGTCTACCGCCCCGGCGACGGCCGCGCGCTCACCGACTATCTCTATCAGGCCTTCATCCGTATCGGCCTGCTGGGGCCGTATCGCAACACCTTCGAGATGCAGGCTCGGCTGTAAGGCGTGAACGCGGAGGGTTGAAGAGGTCAAGGGTTCGAGGGCGAGATGGAATTCGGTGTTCTGCTGCCGCAGTTCGGCGTGTGGGCGCGGGGACCGGAGGTGCGCGAACGCATCCGGCAGGTTGCCGTCGCTGCGGATCGGCTCGGCTATCACGTGCTGTGGACGGCGGAGCACGTCATCTTTCCATCCGAAGTGACCACGCCCTACCCGTACGGTGGGCGCTTCCCCTACCCGGTCACCGATCCGATCCTCGATGTGGTTGCGACGCTGTCGTATGTCGCGGCGATCACCTCGCGCATTCGACTCGGATCCTCGGTGATGGTGCTGCCGTACCGCAACCCAATCGTATTGGCGAAGCAGTTGGCGACTCTCGATGTACTTTCCGGCGGTCGTCTGCTTCTCGGCGTTGCCGGCGGCTGGTTGCGCGAAGAATTCGAGCTACTCGGGGTACCTTTCAGCGAGCGCGGCGCGCGCATGGACGAGTACCTCACGCTCGTGCGGGCGCTATGGACGGAGGATCGCGTGACCTTCAGCGGCCGGTGGTTCACGCTCCGCGACGCCGCGTTCTTTCCCAAGCCCATACAGCAACCGCCGCCGATCTGGATCGGCGGCAGCAGCCCGGCGGCGTTGCGGCGCGTGGCGCGTTTCGGCGACGGTTGGGTGGCGGTTCCGCGTCCGCGCCTCGACGATCTCGCAAACGACATCGCTGAGATTCGCCGCCTCGCCGAGCAGGCCGGCCGCGATGGCGCTACGCTCGGGGTCGCGTCAGCCGGCGGCGCGACATCGATGGAGGACTTGTTCGAACGCCTGCCGCGTATGGCCGCTATTGGCGTGACCATCGCCAACGCGCCGATCCTGTTCTGGGCGCGCAGCTTTGCCCACGCACTCGAGTTGCTCGAAGAGTTCGCCGAGCGTGCGGAGCTGCGACGCAGCCATGCCTGAGGTGTTGACGATTCCGCCTCCGCACTGACGCCGAGACTCGACGTAGGGTGCAGCGATGCTACCCGTAGGGTGATCGTGGGATGGTGGACTTGAGTGTGCTGGGATACTTGGTAGCAGGATGCAACCAAGACGCGCATACGCCGAGCGCCAACTGCGGGTAGCCCTTGCTGTGGCTCCGATGAGTGCAAACAATTCGCGTGCCGACGCGGAGCGCCGCCTGTTCATGGCCGTGCTCGAAGACGCGATCCGACTGATTCGTAAGGGCCTTGCGGGACCGGCCTACTGCGTCCGTTTTGCGCAAGCGGATCTCGATTGGATCTTCAGCGAAGATCGCGACTGGCCCTGCTCGTTCGTGAACGTCTGCGGTTTTCTCGGCATCGAATCCGAGTGGGTGCGTGGCCAAGTTCTCAAGGACATTCGCAACGAGCCGGCGAACCGCTGGCCGACACTCCTGCGCGCGGCGCAGCCTTCAAAACTCCATCTCATGTAAATCGGACGCGAAGCGCACGGGCGCGGCGGTGGCGCGGCGCACGTTGTCCGCCGTAACGCCTGGCGCCAGCTCGCGCACCAGAAAGCCGTCGCCATCGATGTCGAGTACCGCAAGATCGGTGACCACCGTCGCCACACAACCGATTGCGGTCAGCGGGTAGGTACAGCGCTCAACCAATTTCGACTCACCGTCGCGCGTAAGATGAAACATGAGGACGAGAATGCGCGCGCTACCCGCGGCCAGATCCATAGCACCGCCGATGCCGCCGACGCCGGTTGCCGGGACATTCCAATTGGCGAGGTCGGCGGATGCCGATACTTGAAAGCCGCCGAGCACTACCGTCGTGACGCGTCCACTGCGCGCCATGGCGAACGCATCGCAGCTGTGAAAGAAACTCGCCCCCGGCAGCAGGCTGACGAGCTGACCACTGGCGTTGTAGAGATCGATATCCTCGCTGCCGTCGGTCACCAGCGGACCAAACGCCAGCATGCCGTTCTCCGAGTGCAACGTCACGTCATCGTCGGGGCCGATATAGTTCGAAATCAGTGTCGGCAAACCTAGACCGAGGTTGACATACTCGCCGCGCCGCAGCAGTAGCGCTGCCTTGCGGGCCATCAAATCGGGTGGAATGCCTTGCGGCCCGACCGCGCGTTGACGAACGTCAAGATCCCACTGCTTGCCGTAGCGTCGCGAAAGCTCTCGAATGGCGCTCGCGTTGAGCGGGCGTTCACACTTGACCACCCGATCGACGAACACGCCGGGCGTGACGACGGTTTCGGGGTCGATCTCGCCAGGCGCGACGATCTCGTCGACTTCGGCGATGGTGGTTCGCGCTGCGGTAGCGAACAGGGGATTGAAGTTGCGGCCGGCGCGTCGATAGACGAGGTTGCCGTGCCGATCCGCACACGCTGCGCGGACCATCGCGAAGTCAGCGCGCAGCGCGGTTTCGAGCACGTAGCGGCGGCCGTCGAAGATGCGCTCTTCCTTGCCGATCGCGATCTCGGTGCCGACCGAGGTCGGCGTGTAGAACGCCGCCAGTCCGGCCCCGCCCGCTCGCACGCGTTCGATCAGCGTCCCCTGCGGCACCAATTCGAGTTCGATCTCGCCCGCTTTGATGGCGGCTTCGACCGGCGTCGGCCGGGTCGGATAGGCGGCGAAGCTGGCGATCAGTTTTCGGATCTGACCACTCTCGCACAGGATCTGCGGCGAGGTCGGTCCAACGCCCGGCGTATTGCAGATGATCGTCAGCGCGCGCGGGCCACGTTGCTGCAGCGCGGTGATGAGGCTGGACGGCCAGCCCTGGACTACGCCGAACCCGCCGAGCAGAATGCTGGCGCCGTCGGCAATGTCGGCGACCGCTGCGGCGGCGCTGTCAACGACTTTGTCCGTGTCATCCTCCTGCTCGATGGAAACGCAACGGAAGCCGAGACCGCCGATCCTCAATCCGAAAAAGGAGAGGAAACCGCCGATGCGCGCCGATGAACGCAGACGCGGAATTCGTCGCGACTCATCGCTTGATCACCAAATGCCTTTCGATGAGGTTTACCGATCTCTCCCGCTCTTGCAGAAAGCTCTGATCGGCGGACATCGGCGTCTATCGGCGGTTCCATTTTGTTTTTGCTTTGGGGCTAGCGCCGGATCAGTTCGGGGGAACGCGACAGGTCCTTGGTGATGTTCTTCTGATGGGCTTCGAGCGTACCGCCGCCGATCTCGAGCAGTTTGGCGTCACGCCACAAGCGTTCGACCACGTACTCGCCCATGTAACCGTAGCCGCCCAGCACTTGAATCGCGCGGTCGGCGACGTCTTTGCCGACTCGAGCGGCAAACAGCTTCGCTCCGTCGGCATCGACGCGGTTGCCGTACGAGGTGAGATCGAGGCGGCGAGCGGTTTCGTAAACGTAACAGCGCGCGGCCTTGTACTCGGCGTACGATTCGGCGATGAGGCGCTGGATCTGGCCATGCTCGCGAATGAGCACGCCGAAGGTCTTGCGCTGGTTGGCATAGTCGACCATCACTTGTACGCAACGCTGCGCGATGCCGAGCGACATGGCCGCGAGCGCGAGGCGCTCCAACTCGAGATTGCGCATCATGTGGCGCGTGCTGTCGCCCTCGGCGCCGATCAGATTATCGAGCGGGACGATGCAATTGTCGAAGACCAACTCAGCGGTCATCGACGCGCGGACGCCGAGTTTATCCTTCAGCTTCTGCCCGAGGCTGAACCCGGCGAAGCCCTTCTCTACGAGAAAGGTGCTGAGTGAACGCTCGCTGGTTTTGGCATAGACCAAGAACACGTCCCCGAGGGTCGTCTCGTCGAGCGCGCCGTTGGTGATGAAGGTTTTGCGGCCGTTGAGGACGTAGTGATCGCCCTCGCGGTGAGCGGCCGATCGCATACCGAGAACGTCGGTTCCGGCGTCGGGCTCGGTCATGCACATGCCACCGATCCATTCACCAGAGACGACGCGGGGCAACACACGGTGGCACTGCGCCGCACTCGCGTTGCGGCTGAAGTTATTGATGAACAGGATGCTGTGGGCCAGGTACGCGAGCGCGAAGCCGGGGTCGGCGGTCGACAGGGCCTCGTGGACGATGACGGCAGCGACCGCGTCCATCCCTGCCCCTCCGTAAACCTCGGGTGCGGTCAGACCGAGCAACCCGAGTTCACCGGCGCGGCGAAACAATGCGAGGTTGAACCGCTCCTCGCGATTGAAAGCGTCGGCCTGCGGGGCGACTTCAGTAGTGACGAAATCGGCCAGCGTTTGCGCCAGCAAGCGATGCTCGTCGGTGGGCGCGAACAGATCGAAGGACTGCCAAGATTCGGAAGCCGTCATGCCTCGGGACCCGTCAGGGCAGCAGCGCCCGGGACAATGTTCGGTGGCGGGTGTCAGCAGTACGGTTCGTCCCGGGCACCCGCCACCGCGCAATGCTCAGCTGTCCCAACCCCATTTCTTCTTATTGGCGGCGATCTCCTCGGCACTCGGCCGCGGCGTCTGCTCGTGCTTGCAGACTTCGAAGTCGCCGGTGTGCTCCATCATCTTATAGTTGAGCGGGGTATCGTCCTTGAATACCTCCGGCACCCCGGCTTCTTCGAAGATGGTTTGCCACGGGCACTCGGGCTCGCAGGCGCCGCAATCGATGCACTCGTCGGGATGGATATACAGTTGATTGGGAAACGTGGCCGTATCGCTGCCGGTGTACTTGTAAATGCAATCCACCGGGCATACGGCAACGCATGCGGTATCGACGCAATCGCGGCACAGCCGCGTAATGATGTACGCCATTTGGTCGTCCTCCTTCGAACTGCCTGGGCGGTAGCGGTGCCGGCGTCTCCTAGCCCCGCAACCGGGCCACCAAGCCTGCTTGATCAGCTATATCACCGATCGTAATTCGCGCCAGATAGTCCGCTAGCATCTGTTGCGCGCCCGCCCAAATGTCAATCTGGGTGCAGACCGGAGCGAATTGGCAGAATTCGCCGCGCAACTCAATACAGTCGATCAATGACAGCGGGCGCTCGACGCTCTCATAGACCTCCCGGATCGAGATGCTATTGGGGGCGCGCGTCAAGCGGAAGCCCCCCCGGCTGCCCGACACCGAGTCGAGAAATCCGGCGTTGACCAGCGAGCGCAGGATCTTCGACAAGAAATGGGGCGGGATAGCTTGGTGCTGTTGAATTTCCACGCGCGACACTACGCGATCGGAGGGCTGCGCGGCCAGATAGGACAACGCTCGCACCGCGTAGTCGACGCGGCGACCGACGTTCATGATCGAGCTGCGATGCCCACGCGTGCCGCGCAGACCGGGCCTAGTGGCCATGAGCTGTCTCCGAGCACCTTCGTGCTGGTTGCCAGGCACGCATGAAACAAATCTAGACTCCCTTCAACCTGCAGGTCAATCGCGCGTCACTCTTGCCGCTTTGCCGGCGCCCCGATGGACGCCAGCTGCGTGCCTGCGATAAGGGTCGAGCCAATGATGCTCCGATGCCGCGCACGCCTGATCGCGATCGTGATGGTCGCGCTGAGCACGCCTGTGAGTGCCCTCACGCTGCGCGGCGATCGTCAGTGGCGCGGCATTCCAGACTGTCCCGAGGGTTGGGCCGAACCTGCCGCTGACGATTCTGCGTGGCCACCGGTGCAGTGGCCATGGCTGCTCCAGTGGCCGCAGGATTGGACGGCGGTGGATGCGGATGCGCGGCCGTTCTGGGAAGCGACCAGTGCCGATGTCGCCTGTGTGCGCCGCCACATCGATCTGCCCACGCCGCCTGCCGCACCGGCGCTCGCCCACGTGTGGGTCGACGACGCCTACGAGCTGTATGTCAACGGCCACTTTGTCGGCGCCAGCCCGCACGAAGGGAGTCAGCTCCATGGCGAGTCCTACGACGTCACGGCGTTGCTGAAGGCCGGCCCCAATCTCATCGCGCTCAAGCTGATCAACGAAGGCTACGATCACGGTGCGCTGTTCTCGCTCACCGTTCCCGGCGTTCCCGATCCGCCGGTCACCGGGCAGGCAATCTGGATGGATCGGTTGCAGACTGCGGAGCCCTGGTTGATCGGTCTCGCGGTGCTCTTGAGTGTCGCCGTCGTGCTGGTTGCCGGCCCGTTGCTGCGTCGCCAGGTTGCGCCGAAACTCTTGCAGCTGTCGGCGGGGGCACGCGTCGCACTCATCGTAGCCGTCGCCGCCAGCGCTCAACTGCTGCTGCTCACCACCGATCTGTACAGCAGCTTCCAATACCACGCATGGGCCGCCTGGAACTGGCTCCCGCTGGTCTCGCTCGGCGCGTTCGTCGGCGCGTTAGGCGTGTGCTCCACGAGCGATGATGAATCGACAGCGGCTCCGGTGCCCTACGAGCGCCTGCTGTTGATCGCGATCCTGCTCCTTGCCGTGGGGCTGCGCGTCTATCGACTCGACAGCATTCCGGTCGGTTTCTATCAAGACGAAGCGATCAACGGGAACGACGCGATCGAACTATGGAGTGGCGATGAGGTGCATCTGTGGAACGACAGCATCGGTGGTCGGCCGACGCTCTTTCTATACTTGCTGGGTGCCTGCCTGCACCTCTTCGGCGTTGGCTACTTGAGCCTGAAAGTTCCGCCGGTCGCCTTCGGCGTGGCCGCGGTGGTGGCCATCTACGCCGTTGGGCGGATCGGCTTCGGCGCGCGCGTGGGATTGTGGGCGGCCTTTTTCCTGGCCGTGTCGCGCTGGAACATCCACTACAACCGCATGGCCTGGGAAGTGAACTGCGTGCCATTCCTGTCCGCCAGCGGCTTCGCGCTGTTACTCTGGGGACTGCGCGCCGAGCGCCGTTCGACGCTGAGCCTGATGCTCGCTGCCCTGATGTTCACCATCGGCCTGTACACCTACGCGGCATTTCGTGCCGTGCCGCTGACTGCCTTCGTCTTTCTCGGCGTTGAACTGATCAGCCGCGAGCGCGCCGGCATCAGGAGACACTGGCGCGGACTGCTGGCGAGCGGGCTGCTCGGACTCATTCTCGCGGCCCCGTTGCTGCTATTCGCATGGCAGCAGCCGCAACGTTTTTGGGAACGCTACAACGAGGTGTCGCTCACCCAGTACATGGCGTACTACCGCACGCCGCTGCCGTGGCTGCACCAGATCGGCAAGGGTTTCTTCTCGCTCAACCATCGTGGTGACGAATCGATCCGGCACAACTTGTCGGGGGCGCCGCACCTCGATCCCATCACCGCGACGCTGCTGTTGATCGGCTTCACGGCACCCGTGGCTCCGATCAATCGACGCAGCGCCCGCATGCTGTGGACTTGGTTTCTGACCTTCCTGGTGCTCGCTAGCCTGACCCGCGATGCGCCGCACGCGACGCGCTACCTCGGATTGGCCCCGCCGGCGATCCTCTTCGTTGCTCGCGGTGCCACTAGTGTGCTTGCTCCACTGCAAGCACGCGTTCGCCGGACGCTGGTCGCCTTGCTGGTGATTGGCGCCACTGTGGTGAATGCGTACCAATACTTCGTGTTAGAGCCTGCCGATCCGACCGCAGACTACGAAATGGATCTGACAGGCCGGATGTTGTGCGAGTACCTCGGCCAGCGTCGTGACGTGCATGTCTACTGGACGGCCGATGTCGCCTTCTGGTCTTCCAATCAGTGCGCGTTCCTCGCCCGCGACCATTTTACCGCTCACGAACTAACGAACGAGGAGCTCACGGACTTCGCTCGGCTCGGTCCCCTCAACCAATCCGACATTGTGGTGATCGGTGATGAGTTCGTCGAACACAATCCGTCAGTCATCGGACGGCGAGACAACGGCACGCCCCAAACCGATTTGCGTGTCGCACCGCGAGTGCAGCGCGATCATACGGGTCGCGCCGTATACTACCTGTACGAATTCTGAATGGCCCCAGACGAAGAACGGGGCGGCAAGCTCCGATGCGTTCGCATCTCACTTACCGCCCGGCTCGCCCGCTACCGGTAAAGGGGGTACCGATCGCGGGAGAGAATGTCGACCGCCACAGGCGACTGGTTGCGGGGGTGCGCCGCAATGCAGTCACCCGGTGACGGCCGACATGGGGTCGAATCGCTCGCTCATGCTGGCGCGCGGTGGGCGCGCCAATAGATCAGCGCGCCCGCTCCGCCAGCTCCTAGCACCGCTGGAATCAGCGGGGCGTGAAACAACACCACAGCGGCCAGCAGGGCCATGACGACGCTTCCACCGATCATGCGGGTTGAGGCTGACATCCGTACCTCAGATCGCGAGGTCGCCGCGCTCGCCGGTACGGATGCGAATCACGTCGCTGACCGGGAGGACAAAGATCTTGCCGTCGCCGATGCGGCCCGTGCGGGCCGTGTTGAGAATCACCTCCGTAATGCGAGCGGTGTCCTCTTGACGGACGAGAATTTCGATTTTGATCTTCGGAAGGAAGTCGACCACGTACTCCGCGCCTCGGTAGAGTTCGGTGTGCCCCTTCTGCCGACCGAATCCTTTCACTTCCGAGACCGTCAGACCTTGCACGCCCTCGCGGGCGAGCGCTTCCTTCACCTCATCGAGTTTGAAAGGCTTGATGATGGCTTCGATCTTATTCATGGCTACCACCCTTTCCCGGCGCCGCCGTCATCCGATCACCTTCTTGCTGCCGCCGTGCACGGCGAAGTCCGGGTAGGCGATCGCACCCATCTCCGGGCCGTCGAGGCCTTCCAACTCCGTCTCCGCACTGACGCGAATCGGCGTGATGAGATTGCTCACCTTGAACCACACGTACGCCATCACGAAGCCGAAGATTGCCAAAACGACACAATCGATGAATTGCATGACGAACTGGGAGAAGTCACCGTACAACAATCCGCGGACACCGTCGGCGCCGTATTCCTTTACGAACGCGTCACGGACCACACCGTTCCAACCGGCGCCGTACTGTCCGGTGGCGAAGATTCCGACCGACAGCACGCCCCAGAGCCCGTTCACGCCGTGTACCGAGATTGCGCCAACCACATCGTCGATACCCTGGCCCTCCCAGAAGAACACGCTCACGACCACCAGCACCCCGGCGATCAGGCCGATGAGTGCGGCGGCCCAAGGATCGACAAACGCGCAGGGCGCAGTGATCGCCACCAGGCCGGCCAACATGCCATTGCACAGCATGGTGGGATCCGGCTTGAGCCCTTTCATCTGCAGCGTCAGCATTGCCCCGATGGCGGCGGTTATGCTCGCCAGCATGGTGTTGACGACGATGTAACTGATGCGCAAGTCCGTCCCCGCTAGCGACGAACCTGGGTTGAAGCCGAACCAGCCGAACGCCAGGATGAACGTACCGAGCACGACCATCGGAATGTCGTGCCCCGGCAACGCTTGCGGTTTGCCCTGGGAGTACTTGCCGATGCGTGGGCCGATCACCATCGCCCCTGCAAGTGCAATCACGCCGCCCATTCCATGGACGACGCCGGACCCGGCGAAGTCCACAGCGCCGTGCCCCAAGCCCCAGTTGATGCCACCCTGCGCTAGGAACCCACCGCCCCACACCCAGTTCGCGTAGACGCAGTACGGTAGCGCGATCCAGAGGCCGTAGAGACAAAAGTTCTTCCACGTCCAACGTTCCGCCATCGCCCCCGTCGGGATCGTCGCCGTTGTGTCCATAAACACCATCATAAAGAAGAACAGCGCCAGCACCCCAACGTCGCCGACGGAGCTACTGAGAAAGAAACCCTTGGTGCCGAGCAGGCCGTAAGTGTAGGCACCGGTGGCATTGCCCGCGGCATCTACGGCGGCGCCGAGTCCGAGGCCACCGTTGAGCACGGCGGTGCCGGGCCCGAGCGCGGAATACCAGCCCGGCGGCACGGGGCCATTGAACCAGTTGCCCCATCCGAGGGCAAAACCGTAGACCCAGAACCCCAAACAGCCGAGCGGATAGATCATGAAGTTCATCGCCGCGGTATGCGCCGCGTTCTTTGCACGGCACAACCCGGTCTCGACGTACATGAACCCCGCTTGCATGAACATCACCAGGAATCCGGTGACGAGCGTCCACACAAAGTTGACGGAGAAAAGATTGTGAGCGACCCGATCGTAGACGTCGGGCAACGACATCGTCGCAGGGGTATCGCCCTTGCCGTCACCAGCAGGCGCCGCCCAAGTCCCCGATCCCGCGCCGGTCGGGTCCGGCCACACCGGCTTGGCGGGATCCGCGTTGGCGCCGGAGAAGTAGGCGGGCAGCGGTGGCGCAGCGGCGGGCGCATCTTCGTCGGCCCGCAGGTGCGACGGGCTGCTCAGCAGCGCAATAGTGAATACACAGATGGATGCGAGGAATAGACGACCGGACCTCATTCTCACTCCTTTCTCCCCAAGTCGGCGATCCCTGTTCGCCGACCTAGACCCTTGCCCTCTCGCCATCACACCTACTGGTGACAGTGAAAGGGTCCATTGATTTTCGATGCTGGCAGCGCAACGAGTGCGCGCCGCGGCTCTTCCGAGTCCGCACTACGTTGCAAACTGCAATGCCGGTGCCACTTGAACGCAAGCGCACCGCGTACTCGGCGACCGCCCTGC
>JBGOUW010000005.1:0-28633 GCA_041477755.1 Binatia bacterium | reverse complement strand
GTCGTAGCAGTTGCCGGTGCGGCTCATGCTCACGCGCGCGCCGTGCGCCGCCAGCGGCCGCTGCTAGTCGGTCGCGGCATACTGACTCCCTCGATCGGAGTGGTGTACCCAGCCCGGCGGGGGCTGTCGGCGGCCCAACGCCATCTGCAAGGCATCGCGGCTCAGCTGCTGCGTCATCGTCGCCCCCATCGCCCAGCCCACCACGCCGCGCGCGTACAGATCCATCACCGCGGCTAGATACAACCAGCCTTCCCCGGTGGCGATGTAGGTGATGTCCGCCACCCACACGCGATTCGGGGCGGCCGCGCTGAAGTCTTGCGCTAGGTGATTGGGCGCGATGGGGTATCCATGCCGCGAGTCGGTGGTGCCCCCCCGCCGCCGGTGCGGGGCACAGCCGCGCAACCCACTGTGGCGCATCACCCGCGCCACCCGCTTGCGCCCGCACCGCACCCCGTGCCGCTGCAACTCCGCGTGCACGCGCGGCGCCCCGTAACACCCTCGATTGGTGCGGTGGATGATCCCGATCCGCACCTGCAACCCGTCATCGGCCTGCGCCCGCGCGCTGCGCGGACGCTCCACCCAGGCGTAGTACCCACTGCGGGAGACCTCCAACACCGCACACAACCGGCCTACTCGGTACATCTCCCGGTGCGCCGCAATGAACGCGAACTTCATTTCTGGTGCTCCGCAAAGTAGGCCAGCGCTTTTTTTAGGATGTCCCGCTCCTCCGTGACCTGGCGCAGCGCGCGCGGCAACCGCCACGTCTCTTCCGCCTCCTCGGTGCGCTGTCCCTGTCCCCGAAACGCCTGCGCCCCGCCGGCCTCCAGTTCGCCTTGCCACCGCCGCAACATGGTTGCGTTGATGCCCAGACCATCCGCCACCTCAGCCACCCCGCGCCCGGCCTGCTGCGACAGCTTGACCGCTTCCTGCTTGAACGCCCGATCAAACTGCCGCCGCTTCCCCTTCCTCGTTCTCATCACCCACCTCCATCCGGAGCCTCTCATGCTCCGTATCTCGGTGTCCATCAAACCGGGGCAGGATCAAATCCGCTTCGTCCGGTAAGGGCTATTCCGTGGTAGTTCGTGGTGAAGCGGGGTGGCTAAGCCAAGCGCTGCGCGAAGGCTGTCAGTTTAGTATAGACAGCACAGCGACGCATGCGTCGCCTTTAGGGGGACAAGAAGAGGGCGGGCGAGCAGGCAGCGCCCCTACTGGGCACGAACACAAATTGCCAACATGACCCCGATCTGATCATTTGGCCCGAGACGATACTGCGCGTGTATCTACGACAGGATGAGCGCTACCGACGGCGGGTTACTGATCGCGTGCGTCGCATCCACGTGCCGCTGTTGGTCGGCTCGCTGGATTTGCTCAGCGCGGGACCGGGTGAATTGAACAGCGGGCACCTGTTTGAAGCAGACGGGGTTCAACCGGTCGCGGGTTCAGGAGTTCAGGTCGGCGATCGGCGAACAGCATCCGCTCCGGGTCTATCACGAGCTGCGCCTGCTGCCGTTCGGTGAGTACGTGCCGGGCGCGTCACTCGTTGTCAGACGCATTCGCGTTGCGCGTTCAGCGTGAGCCGCCTCTGGATACGGCCGCTCCGCGGCCTACTCTGGGACGGAGAGACGGGCGCAGCACGTAGCGCCCGTACGGGGTAGCCGATTCGCGTGACTGGAAGCGGCACTGACGGGGTTGAGTGTGTCAGCTTTCGTCGCGCGATGGCTACGGGCTCAGTGTGGTCTCACGGCGCACCCGCAGGGCGAGGGCGCCGTATTCGTCGCGGTTGGCACTGATGAAGCCGGCGATGCGCGAGAGTTCCCACGCGTCGAAGATGTCCATCGAACGTTCGAGCAATGTCACGACGCCTTCGTCGGGCAGGCGCGCGATGCTGAGGGTGGGATCGTCAGCGTCGTCGAACTCGGTGGCAATCTGGTTGGCGGGGAGCAGGGGCAAGATCGTTCGCACGGCGGCGACGAACTGATCTACCTTCGATGGCCGCAGCGCGTAGGGATAGAAGTGGCAATCGAGGGCGCGGCGAATCTCGTGCTCTTCGATCGCGAGCCGCACGGGGCCGGGTTCGATGCGCTGCTCGACCACCTCGTGTCGCACCGGCTCGTCAATCGACTCGCGCCCGCTGCGGACCGTGAACGCTTGCTCGCCGTTGCTCAATTCGATGTAGCTGGTGTGTACCGGGTCCCACAGCGCGCCCTCGTAGTGGGCGTTGGCGCCGGTGCGCTCGACTCGTTCCAAGGGATGATGTCGATGCTCGATGAGGAAGCCGCCGTAGGCGATCGCGGCCGCCTCGTTGGCTTCGCCACCCTCGGCGAGCTCGTGCGCGGCATAGACGCGGTGGACAACGCCGCAATCGCGGCACAACAAGAATGCGTCGGACATCGGACCCTCAGTGCAAGTGGGTGAACTGATCGTGGGGTGCCACGCGGCGCGCGGGCAGGGTGACGATGCACTGCGTGCCACTGCCGGCCTCGCTGCGCACACGGAGATCGCCACCGAGAAACTCGACCAACCGCGTCGCCAGCCGCAATCCGAGCCCAAGCCCGCGATAGCGCCGGCGCGGCGAGGAATCGGTCTGCGCGAGCCCCTTGAGGGCCTGCGCCATTTCCTCCTCGCCCATGCCGATGCCGCTATCGGCGACTTCGATCTCGACGGCGCCTGGCTGCGGCGCTTGACGAACGCTCAGGGTGATGCCGCCGTGCGAGGTGAACTTCACCGCGTTGTCGAGCAGCGCGACCAGCACGCGCTCGACCTTGTCTTCATCGCTAATGGCCCACAGGCCGTCGGCCGAGCAAGTCATGTTAAAGCCTAGTCCCTTCTCGGTTGCGAGCGGCTCAAAACGATGACCAATGCGCTGCGTTGCAGCGGTGATGTCGAACGGGTCGACGGTGAGCGGCACTTCGCCCGCGTCGAGCGCGTTGAGCAGCAGGACCCCTTCGATCAAGCTGAGCAGCTCCTGCGAGTTTGCTTGAATGCGATCGAGAGCGGTGCGCTGCTCGGCGTTGACCATCGCCTGCAACTCCTCGGCGAGGATGGCGCCGTAGCCGATGATGGCGCTCAGCGGCGTGCGCAGCTCGTGTGAAAGATTGGCGAGAAAGTCTTCCTTGATGTTACGCATCCGCAGCGAGGCGCGCCGCCGGCCGACCGCGCGGCGAACGAGATCCGCAATGTGTGGGACGTCAAACGGTTTGGTGACGTAATCAAAGACACGGTGGCGCAACCCGCGAATCGCCGAGTCAAGCGCGGCGTAGCCGGTGACGATGATGACTTCGATGTCGGGATCGTGTTCCTTGATGTGCTCGAGCAGCTCGATGCCGGGCATTCCAGGCATGCGGAGGTCGAGGGTGACGACATCGATGGGTGTCGTACGCAGAATGTCCAGGGCTTGTTCCGCCCGCGCGGCGGTGAAGACTTTGTAGGAAGGCTTGAAGATCATCCGCAACGATTCGGTCGGACCCCGCTCGTCGTCAATGATCAGCAGCGATGCGCACTCATCCATGGCCGAAGTCTCCTGCTCTCGGAAAGGGCGGTCCCAAGGGGAGCAGGTGATGTGCCAGGGCGCTTGAAGTTGAAGTGATGCGCGAGCGTGACGCGCGGAAGTGGTGATTCCGTCTCGATTCTTAGATGTGGTCGAACGCGAGCCGACTACTCATCGCGTCGCTTGGTTGTGCAAAATTGTCCGGTCGGCGTGAACAGGACTGTCACGTGTTGGATGCGGCTATGTCGGGATCCTTGTCGACCGAGACGATGCCAAGTTTGTCCATCTTGTACTTGAGGATACGACGAGTGGTGCCAAGGATCTGCGCGGCCCGTGTCTGATTGTAGTCGGCTTCGGCGAGGGCGCTGCGGATCAGCTCTTGCTCGAACTGGTCGACCGCGTCACTGAGGCGGCGCTCGCCACGGATGACGGACTGCTGCGCCGGGTGGGGCTGGCTCTCGCCGCTGACGACGTACTGCGGCAGATCGTCCAGGCTCATCACTGACCCCTGCGACAGTACCAGCGCCCGTTCGATCAGGTTTTCCAGTTCGCGCACGTTGCCGGGCCAGTGGAAGGACATCAGGCGATCAAGCGCTTCGGCGTTGAACGGCTTCTCGGCGACGCCGAGCTCGCGCGACTTGAGCGAGAGGAAGTGGCGGATGAGCGGCGCGAGATCCTCCGTGCGTTCGCGCAGCGGTGGCAAGTGGATGGCGACGACGTTGAGCCGATAGTAGAGGTCGGAGCGGAAGGTTCCGTCGCGCATGCCTTGCTGCAGGTCGCGATTGGTGGCGGCGATGACACGGACATCGACGCTCACTGGATGGCCGCCGCCGACCCGAGTGAACGTCCCCTGTTCCAATACCCGCAGGATCTTCGCCTGCGTGGCCGGGTTCATCTCGCCGATTTCGTCGAGGAAGATGGTGCCTTTGTGCGCGTGTTCGAACTGTCCAAGTTTCTTGCTGTACGCGTCGGTGAAGGCGCCACGTTCGTGACCGAACAGCTCGCTTTCGAGCAGATTGTCCGGAATGGCGCTGCAGTTCAGCGTTACCAACGACTGGCTGGCGCGCGGGCTGTTGTAGTGGATGGCCTTGGCGATGACTTCCTTGCCGGTACCGCTCTCGCCGGTGATGAGCACTGTGGTTTTGAGCGGGGCTACCATTCCAACGGTCTTCAGCACCGACTGCATCTTGCCCGAGCCGCCGATGATGTTGTCGAAGCTGTAGCGGCGACCGACTTCGGTGCGGAGGGCTTCGACTTCGTGCAGCAGCGCCGCCGATTGCACGGCCCGATCGATCTGGAGGTGAAGCTCGTCGATGTCGAAGGGCTTGGTGATGTAGTCGAAAGCGCCGAGCTTCATAGCGCTCACAGCAGTTTTCACCGTCTTGGTGGCGGTGAGCATGATGACCGGCGGCGCGGGTTTGAGCAGGGCGATGCGTTCCAAGGTCTCGAGCCCATCCATGCCCGGCATCAGGACATCGAGCAGGATCACTTCGGGGCGTTCCTGTCGCAGCAGATCGAGCGCCTCCTCGCCGCTGGTGGCGAGAACCGGTTCGTAGCGCTCCTTCAGGATCATCCGCAGCGATTCGCGGACGCTCAGTTCATCATCAACGATTAGCAGCCGTGGTCGTTCCATCGTCGCGCACCACCCTCCCCACTCCATCCGCACCGGAGAGCTGAATCGTGACCGTGGCCCCGGTCTCCCTCTCCTGAATTTCGAACTGGCCGCCGTTCCGCTTCACCAAACTGCGCGCGAGTGCCAAGCCCAGCGGTAACGGTGATTCCTCGTTGCCGTCGCGCGGCGGCAACAGGCTCGCGAGTTTGGCGATACCGCGTCCGTTGCCGGCGGGCAACTGGATCGTCATGTGGCCGCCCTCACCGCAGTGGACCGCGATCGAGCCGCCGTCCCCGACATTGCGGATCAGTGCGCGGAGGAGGTTTTCCAACGCGTATGTGATCTGTTCCGGATCAACGTTGACGACGATGTTGCTATGGGGTGGCCGGTAGTCGAGCATCAGCCGGCGCTCGCTCAACAGCGGGCCGAGTTCGGCGAGCACTGGCCCCAGTATCGCCCCGAGTGGCACCGGTTGCGGCGACGGCTCGTGGAAGCGGGTGAACTGCAGCAGGTTCTCCAGCGCCCGATCGATGCGATCAACCGCCTCTCCGGTCATCAGAACCAGTTGATCGCGACTGGACTCTTCTAACACGAGCCGATCGAGGTGCTGCGCGAAGGTCTTCAGCGTCACGAGCGGATTTTTGAACTCGTGCGCGAGTTCATTGATGATCATGTCGACCGCGCTGGTCGCCAGCGGTGTCGCGGACTGCTCCGGTTGGACCGGTAGGGAAGCCGGCGCGACGATAAGTGGGCCGTAGCCGAATAGCAGGTCGCCCACATCGAGGACTTCCTTGTGCGCCAACGCGATCGTGCGGGCGAGCACGGTCTCCAACTCGGCGATATTGCCGAACCAGAGGTAGCGCGTCAGCCGTTGCATCGCGCGGGGCGTGAACGCCACCGGGCGACAGCCCAGGTTGCTGCACAACTCGGCGGCGATCGCCCGCGCGAGCACGGGAATGTCTTGAGGGCGTTCGCGTAACGGCGGAAGGGTGATTGGCAGCACGTTGAGGCGATAGTACAAGTCGTGCGAGAACGAGCTGCCGTACGTCATGCTCCCGAGATCTGCAGCCGTCGCGGCCATGATGCGGATCGCCAGCCATCCGCGCGGTGTCCACAGACCGCCGGCATCCACGACTTCGAGCAGCAGCGCCTGCGTTTCCGCAGTGGCCGATGCAACGTCGTCGATGAGGATGCTCACTTCCGATCCGGTCGCGGCGAGATCTTGCATCGCGTTGCGAGTACAACTTGCCGGTGGCATTGGCACCAAGCGCGTGGCAGAGTGCGCCGCCTGAATCGCGGTGGCGACGCGCGCGCGGCCGGTGCCGGGCTCACCCGAGATCAGCACGGGCAAGCGATTTGCAGCCGCCTCGTGCGCAACCTGAGCCGCCTCGTGCGACAGGTAGGGGTAGGCCAACTTGTCGCCGGTTGGCTGCGGTTGCGATTGCGGCGCGCGGCGCAGTAGCTGTCGGACGTGTTCGGTGAGGCCGTGGCCGTCAAAACGCGCCGGCAGCACTATAGACGGGCCGGTCGACGCGCGTACCGGCGCTCCGTCTTGTGGTCGCGCCCGCAGCCAGATTACCGGCAGGTTCGCAGCGCCAATTGCGCTCAGCGCCACGGCCGGAATCGTGTCCGCGTTGGCGATGATCAGATCGGGGCGGGCGTCCGGAACGGGGTATGACGCCGAACAATCGTGGGGTGCGACTTCATGTACCTCGCCCGCATGGGCAAGCACGATCGACAGCGTTTCACGCACCGCTTCGGAGTCGTCAATAACGAAGATCCTGGGCAGCGCCACTTCTCCCGAGCCTCCTTCCATACCCACTGTGCTCTGGGCGGTGACTTGTGGCTGACAACTTGGACGCCTAACTAGCGACATTCGGCCTCGGCTGTCAATCGTTCAATCCAAGGCCAATCCGCTATACCATTTGGATTATGACGCTGCGAGAGTCCGATGCCGCGACCCTGCAAGATCGCTCGCAGGCGCGCGGTACCGATTGCAGAATTCGCTTGAAAAAGTTTAACGTCGCATGGTAACCGTAGTGGCTGGCCGGCAATGCGACCCGCATGGCGCGCGGGTGATTCTCCACCGTTCGGCGTAGGCCGATCCGGGCCGCATCGATATTCTCTTTCGCAAGTGTCGGCCACGAGGGAGCGACGTGATTAGAGCCGAAGGAAACTCATCGCTCACTGACCCTGTCGCTCGCGCCGATCGTGGGGCGGCGGGCGAGGGAACGTTGGCGAATTCCGATGGCGACTTGGTCGTCGTGCAGCAGAATGTGTTGGCAACAGTCGATCACGCATTCGGCAATATCTTCCAGCGTTTGTATCATCTTGCACGTACGATGCGTGCCGCCAGCGCTCCGGCGCTCTCGCCGCTGGAGGATTCGATTCGCGAGCTCCAAGCGTTGCTCGAGCTGTTCGTGGACTACGTCGCGCCGATCGCCATTGAAGGACGGGCGATGCGTGCCGCAGACGTGGCCGCCAGCTTCCGCCATCATCTCGACGAGGCGGTTGGCGCAGGGCAGCTAAATGTGACCCTGGCGACTGAACTGAGCGCCGCGGTAGTCGTCGATCCCGCGAGGCTGGCGCGTGTTTTTCATTTGCTTGCGCAATCGCTGCACGAGTCCCTTGATCATGGGACCTCGAGCGTGAGCGTGGGCGTCGGCGTTGGCGGGGCACATTTCGAGATCGTCGTGGGTGACTTTGCGCCGTGCAACTCACCGACGGCGCAACTGCGCTGGGCGTTGGCCGAGAAACTGGTGAACTTGCAAGCTGGGGAGTTGCTCGAGACGAGCGCTGGCGAGCACAGGCGCTGGACTCTACGACTTCCGGTGGTGGCATGACCCCTCAAGTGCTCGTCGTTGATGACGATCCGCTTATCCGCGAGCAGCTCCACGCTCTGCTGACTAAGCAGGCCTACGAGGTAACCGCCGCCGCCGACGTTGCGCAGGCGTTGGAGAGCTTGGCTGAGCGCGAGTTTACGCTCGCTGTCGTCGACATGAAGATTCCCGGCAGCGACGGTATCGCGCTGACGCGCGAGATCCGCGAGCGCTGGCCAAACGTCGACGTCGTGATGATCACCGGGTACGGGAGTATTCGGGGCGCGGTCGAGGCCATGAAACAAGGTGCCTGCGACTACATCGCGAAGCCGTTCGAGTCCGAAGAGATTTTGCTCGCGATCGGCAAAGTGCTGGAGCGTCGACGCCTGATCGACGAGATTGAGTACCTGCGCAAGCAGCTGTCCGATCGCTACACGTTTGCCAACATGGTGACTCGCAGCCCCGCGATGATCGAGGTGTTCTCGACCATCGAGATGCTGGCGCAGAACGACGTAACCGTACTGATCTCCGGCGAGTCGGGCACTGGCAAGGAACTGGTGGCGCGCGCGATCCACTTCCAGGGCAAGCGGCGCGCCGGTCGCTTCGTTGCCATTAACTGCGCAGCGTTCCCGGAGTCACTGCTGGAGAGCGAACTGTTTGGTTACGAGCGCGGTGCCTTCACCGGGGCGGTGCAGGACCGCATGGGCAAGATCGAAGCAGCTAACGGTGGCACCCTCTTTCTCGACGAGGTTGAGAGCATGCCGCTGGCTATGCAGGTGAAGTTGCTGCGAGTGCTTGAGGAGCGCGCGATCGAGAAGCTCGGCAGTAACAAGGCCATCCGGGTTGACATGCGAGTGGTGGCCGCCTCCAATCGTGATCTTGCCGCGCTTGTGAAGACGGGGCAGCTGCGCGAGGACTTCTACTACCGCATCAACGTGGTACCGGTTCACCTGCCGCCCTTGCGCGAACGGTTGGAGGACATCGCCCTGTTGGTGGCGGACTTTCTGCGCAACCATTCGCTTGCGCGTGAAAAGGGCATCAACCGGATTTCCGAACGCGCTCTCGCGCAACTCATGAGCTACTCCTGGCCGGGAAACGTGCGGGAGCTGTTGAACGTGCTCGAACGTGGAGTCCTGCGTGCCAAGGCCGACACTATGCGCGAAGTGGACGTCCCGGTCGACGTTGAGACCCAGGTGAGCCGGCACGGCGGTGCGGACTTCCAAATTCCGTTGCGCGAGTTTCTGCGCCGAGCGGAACGAGAGTACCTCGCCCACGTGCTGGAGCGCTACCACGGTGGCATTGGCCCAAGCGCTCGCCACGCGATGGTCGATCAGGCGACACTCCATCGGAAGATCAAAACCCATGGCCTGCGCGCCGGCGAGTTCCGCAATGGTCGCGGCGAGACGGGCAGGGAGCCGACATGACAGTTGCGATCTTGCCGCATCTGGCGTCGGTGCGAGAATCGCAGCGGCCATTCGGCACGTTATCTGACCCAGCAGACGTTCAAGAGAAACGTGTGCGCGTTACCGTGTGCAGAATCAACCCGTGGCACGGCTGTTGCGCCACTCAACTAGTGGGGTGATCGATGTACTGCGATTTCTACCAGATGACGGAGCGCCCGTTTAACGTGACCCCAGATCCGAAGTGCCTCTATCTCAACGCCCGCTACCGCGAGGCATTGGCGGCGCTCCAATACGGCATCGTGCAGCGCAAGGGGTTCATTACCCTCATCGGCGAAGCCGGCACCGGCAAGACTACTCTGCTCAAGCGTCTGATGGATGACTTCGATCAGAAGACGCGCACCGTGTTCATCTTCAACACCCACGTGACCTTCGAGGACATACTCGAATACGTCTTCGCCGAATTCGATCTTCCCGTCCACAACGGCAAGAAGCTCTACATGCTCCAGCGCCTCAACACGTTTCTCCTTGAGCAACTGCGCAGCGGTGGCAACGTGGCGTTGCTGATCGACGAGGCGCAAGATCTTGACTACACGGTGCTAGAGGATCTGCGGCTGCTCTCCAATCTAGAGACCGCCAAGGAGAAGATCCTGCAGATCGTTCTGTCGGGTCAGCCCGAGTTGGGTGACAAACTCAGCAACCCGGCACTGCGCCAGCTACGGCAACGCATCGCCGTGAGCTGCCGGCTGCTGCCGCTCTCGCGTGAAGAGCTCAGCGAGTACGTTCAGTACCGCTTGCACGCGGTTGGATGCAGCGACCTGAAGCTGTTTACACGCGATGCCGAGGAACAGATTTATCGGTTCTCGCACGGCATCCCGCGGCTGATCAACGTTGTCTGCGACAACGCGCTGGTGATCGGCTACGCACTCGGCAAAAGGCGTATCGCCGGCGATGTGATCTCGGAAGCAGCCGCGGACCTGATGCCGCTGCAGGAGACGGTGGTGCCCGCCGAAGCGCCGCGGAGGGAGGGCCCGGCGACCGTGGCCGTGCCGGTGATGACCGCAGAGCGGCCACGGGCACGGGTTGGCCTGATCGCCCTGGTCTTGGGTGCGATCCTGATTGGACTGTTGTCGGTCGGGCGCAGCATGCTGCAACGCCCCGCGGCCGAGCAGCCACAAGAGCCAGCAGCCGTCCTTGCGCGACCGGCTGAAGTCATTCGCCCGGGGTCGTTGCAAGTGCCCCGCGAAGCGGAGCCAGTGCGGGCCGACCCGCCGCGTGGTGAAGCGGCTGCGCCGCCGCCAGTGATGCGGCCGCAGGAAGTCCCGCCCCCTGCGGATCCGGCACCGGCCCTCGGCCCGCGTTCGGATGCCGAGATCGCCCCGATGCCGTCGGAGCGTCTGGCGGGCGCCAAGGCGCCGGCCGCCGTGGTCGAACACAACGGCAGCGGGTCTGGGGCTGCGAACGTGGTTGAACCGATGGCGTATGCTGCCGAACCGGCGCCGCACGTAGTAGAACCGGTCAAGCGCGTGGCGGAGCCCGTGGCGCACACGGCAGAGCCGGCAGTGCGTGTGGCGGAGCCCGCCGTCAAAATCGCCGAACCGGCCACGCCGAAGGCACCGGTGGCGGTGGCGAGCGCGCCCAAACCAGCGCCTGCGGATCCGAAGTCGTTGTGGGCAGATGCCGAAGACGGGGTGCCCGTCGCGCCGGAGCCGAGAGCGATGGTGACGACGACCGATGAGAGCACCGACGCAGGGACAGCCACCGTTCCCGCGGAGGAGGTCCGCTCGGCCGCCAATCAGTTCGAACGCGTCGTTGTGCTATCGGGCGATTCGATCTCGCGCATCGCGATGCGCAAATATGGCCAATCCAATCAGACGATTCTCGACCTACTCAAGCTGGCCAATCCGGAGTTGCACGACGTGAACGTGATCTCCGTGGGTCAGACGCTGCAGCTGCCCGACTTGAGCGAAAGCTCGGTGGTCACCTACGGCGACCGCCGCTTTGCCGTGTTGGTCTATACGACCTCGCAGCCCACGCGGGCGGCCGCGCTCGACGCAGCCCTGCGTGCGCGTGGACAGCACAGCCGAGTCGTCAAGGGCGCGTTGAGCGCGCGCCATCCAGTGTTTCGGGTCATGATCGACGGCTTCGCTGACCGGGCGGCGGCCGCGTCGGCGAGTCGCGATGTCCAGCGTCTCTTCCGTGAAGATAGCCGCATGGCAATGCTCGTGCACTAGGATTCTAATATGCAGTCCGATGTCGCCAAGTGGTTTGTCGTGCGTACGAAGGTGCGCCGCGAGGAGTATGCCGAGTGGCAGCTCGCCCGGCGAGATGTGCAGACCTTCTTACCGCGCATTTGCGAGCCCGCGCGCGCCGGCATTCATCCGGTCGTATCGCCGCTGTTCCCAGGCTATTTGATGGTCTGCATCAACCTCGATACGCAGTACTTCGACGTCGTGTGGACGCCCGGCGTCAGCAAGTTCGTCGCGTTTGGCAGCACCCCGTGCCCGCTTGAGGATGGTGCGGTTGAGTATCTGCGCGCGCGTGCCAGCGCGGACGGCCTCATCCACGCCTTCCCCGTGTTTCACGAGGGCCAGCGCGTCCGTGTGAAGTATGGTCCGCTGGCGGGGCTGGAAGGCGTGATCGAGACGCCGGTGAGTGGCCGCGGGCGCGTGCGCATTTTGATGGAACTATTGCGGCGGCAGACGCGAGTAGAGCTGCCGCAGGAGTTTGTCGATCGCGTGTCGGCCTAGCCGGCAGGCGCCAAGAGGTTGGTGACCGCGCGTGCGGCCGCCAACTCGGGAGCCTAATAGGGCTCCCGGAGGATAGGGCCCACGGGCCTCATCGGCGGAGCCATATCCGGCGCTCGATTGTGAAAGGTGGCGTGTGACATCCGAATCCAGAAGTTCGATGACGCGGTTCGTAGTGGCGTGCATGTTGGGCGGGCTTGTCGGCGGCGCCCTAGTCGGCCTTGGCGAAGTGGCGCTCATTCTGTCGACCAGCGCCGAGCCGGAAGAATATTGGCTGGTGCCGTACGCCGTGGTTTCGTACGGGCTGTTCGGGTCGACGCTCGCGTTGGCGGGCGCGCTTGTCAGGGCGGTGAGCGGCCGGGAGCGCTCGTCGAGCGTGCGTGGGTTCTCGTTTGGAGTGGGCATCGCGGTAGCCGTCCTGTCGGTGATCGTCGGGCGCTACCACATTATCCAGCGAGTATTTCACGAGGAGCTGATCCTGGTCTCGCCGGTCGGCGTGGCGGTGCACGTAGGCCTTTGCGTTGGAGGGGTTGTGCTCGCGTGGCTGGTGGCGAGAATGGGGCGTATCCTTTACGCCGGCGTCGCGGTGTGGGGCGTGCTCGCGATTTTAGTGCTGGCGTTGGCCGGCAGTGTCGGGCTTGCACTCGCCACCTCTCGTCCCGAAGGTGCCGGTAGCTCGGTCCAGCCGAAGGCCACGGCCAGCGGTCCGAACGTCATCTTCATCGTCACCGATACATTGCGTGCAGACGCGCTCACTACGTACGGTGGTGCATCCGGGCAGACACCTCACTTGGATGCCTTCGCGCGCGATGGAGTCTTATTCGAGCAGGCCTATTCGCAGGCGAGTTGGACGCGTCCGTCGATCGCCAGCTTGTTGACCAGCCTTTATCCGTCGGTGCACGGAGCGATCCACAAGATGGACATGCTGCCGGATCGCGTGCTGACGCTTGCCGAGGCGTTCAGTGCCGCGGGCTATTGGAGCGCGGGATTGGTCACCAATATCAATGTGGCGCCCATCTTCAATTTTCAGCAGGGCTTTGGCGAGTACCACTATCTGCCGCCGGATTTCTATTTCTGGGCGACTGATTCGTCGACGCGCCTGGCCATTTACAAGGGACTGCGGGCAGTGCGGGAGCGCTTCGGTGCCGACCGCATGTACTTCTACAACTACTACCAGGATGCGCGCGTCGTGGACGACAACGTGACGGCTTGGATCGAGCAGTCGCCGCCACAGCCGTTCTTCCTCTTCATCCATTACATGGACCCGCACGATCCATTCTTCGAAATTCCCTACGACGGCCGCGCGGTGGCGCGCGCCAGCACCCCCGAGCCGCCGGTGGCTCGTCGTGACGAGATGCATCGCTTGTACTTAGAGGATGTGTCCTACCTCGATGCGCACCTCGGCGCCTTGTTCGATCGCCTCCGTACCCGCGGCTTGTACGATAACAGCGTGATCGCCGTGGTCGCGGATCACGGTGAGGAATTTCAAGAGCACGGCGGCTGGTGGCACGGCACGACACTGTACGACGAGCAAGTCCACGTGCCGCTCATCGTCAAGCGCGCGCACGAGCCGACCCCGGGGTTGCGTCGCACCGACCCGGTCCGCACCATTGATGTGGCGCCCGCGCTCATGGTGGCTGCGGGTGTACGGCAGCCGCAGGCTTTCATGGGGCACGACCTGTTCCGCGATGGTCCCGACCAGTGGCCGGTATACGCGGAAGAGGACCTTGAGGGGAACGTCCTCACGTCGCTCCGTGTAGGGGATTGGAAAGTGATCACAGCGAACCCGGGGAATCCGCGTGGACTACGTCCCGTGGAGCTGTACGAAGTGAGTTCGGATCCACACGAGCGGAACGATCGGGCGGCGAACGAACCGGAGCGCACGAGCGCGCTGCTGCAGCAGCTGGCGGCGGCGCGCGCACGGATCGCGACCGGTCATGCGCTGCAGCCGATTGAGGGACTAGCGAATGCTGCTGATCGTCGGTCTTGACGGAGCGTCGCTCGATCTTACCCGCCCCTGGGCGGAAGCGGGAGAGTTGCCGCATCTGCAGCGACTGTTGGCCCACGGCGCGTGGGGGCCGCTCCGCTCGACGATGCCTCCGGCCACCTTTCCAGCTTGGACGACCTTCATGACCGGAGTGAACCCGGGACGCCACGGCATCTTTGATTTCACCCGGCGAGTGGCAGGTGAGTACCGGGTGCAGTTCATCAACGGGAGTTTTCGCAAGGTGCCAACGGTCTGGAGCCGACTAAGCGCTGCGGGGCGCCGCGTGGCAGTGTTCGGCATGCCGGGAACGTATCCACCGGAGCCGATCAACGGGCAGATGGTCAGCGGCTTCGATACTCCCGTGACCACGCGCGCCGATGCGTCCTTTGTTCATCCGCCGCAACTGGCGGAAGAAGTCGCCGCGAACGGCGGCTTCCCGTTCGCCGACTTTCAAGAGTTCAAAGTGGATCGGGAGTGGTATCGTGAGGCGTTGCGTCGCTTGCTGGAAGGGATCGCGATCAAGACACGATTCGTCGCGCGACAACTGCGGCGTGAGCGGTGGGACTGTGCGACGGTGGTGTTCGGTGAGTCCGACACGGCCGCGCATCATTTCTGGCGTTTCTGCGATCCACAATCTCCGCGTCACGACGCAGACGGTGCGGGTGAATTCGGCGGCGCGATCCGTGCCGTCTATGCGGCGCTCGACCGCGCGATCGGCGAGCTAATCGATGCGGCTGAGCCGAGCACCGTGCTGGTGTGCTCCGACCACGGGTTCGGCGGGGTTGGGCGTACGGTCGTCCATCTCAACGGTCAACTCGCGCAGGCTGGGCTGCTCCATTGGCGAAGCCGCAGTGTCGCGTCGCAGGCGGCGACGCTGGGCAAGCGGTGGCTTCTGCGCTGGCTGCCGCCGACAGTGCAGGCGCGCTGCTTCCGCCTTGGTGGTGGGCGGTTTGCGGATGCGCTCGAATCGGCGGCCCGGTTCGCCGATATCGATTGGAAGCAAACGCGTGCGTTCTCGGAAGAGCTGAACTATGCGCCCTCGATATGGATCAATGTGAGCGGTCGCGATGCGCTCGGCGTCGTCGCCACCAACGAGTATGGCCACGCCTGCGACGAGGTCACCGCGGCCTTGGGGGAATTGCGCGATCCGGACTCCGGGGAGCCGATCGTGGCGCGCGTATGGCACCGCGACGAGTTGTATCACGGTCCATGGGTGCAGTTTGCCCCGGATTTAACTGTTGAGTTCGCTCTGCCTGGCGGATACTCCTACGCCTGTCTCCCGACTCGCTTGAACGCGGGCGACGAGCCGGTGCGGGTGGCCAGCACGGCCGAGATGACCGGGGGAAAGCTGACCGGGATGAGTGGCAGTCATCGCCGCGATGGGTTGTTTGTGTTGAGCGGGGCGGTGCCGCCGGCGGGATTTCTCGCCGCCGATATCTGCGATATGGCGCCGACCATTCTCGCGCTGTGTGAGGTGCCGATTCCGAGCGACTTTGATGGCCGCTCACTGGTGGGTGTTGGCGCACTCGAAAGCGCGGCATCATGTACTCCGAGTGATGCGATTGAGAGTGAGCATGCATACACGGCGGATGAGGAACGAATGATCGAAGGCCGGCTGCAGGCGTTGGGGTACCTGGCATGAACGGTCTGCGCCCGCGCTACCGGGTCGCGATGGTGGCCGCGTGTCCGTTCCCGAGTCTGCGTGGGTCTCAAGTCCTGATCCGCGAGTTGGCTGAGGCGCTGGCTGGGGCGGGTCACGAAGTCCACGTGGTGACGTACCCGGCGGGTGAGCATGTTGTACCAGTGCGGGGATTCCGCATCCATCGGGCCCGCAGCCGCGGCGGGCTCGATGGATCGCGGTCGTGGTGGGCGAAGCTGGTACTCGACGTGGCGTTGATTGCCGCGCTCTATCGGGTGGTACGGGATCACGCGATCGATGTCATCCACGCGCACAACTATGAGGGCCCGCTGGTGAGCTACGCCGTGCGGTGGATGCTCGGCACGCCGGTTGTGTACCATAGCCACAACGTGATGAGCGACGAGCTCCCATACTACTTTACCGGACCCATTGCGCGATGGATCGCTCGGTGGGTCGGGCGAGTGCTCGATCGCGTGGTGCCGCGGTGCGCCAACTACTGCGTGGCGCTGAGTCCCGAGATTGCGCGCTTCCTGACCCACCGCGGTGTAGCAGGCAACCGAATTGCCGTCGTGCCGCCGGCGATTGCGCGACCCTCGAGGCGTAAAATCGAGAATGGCGGCATGCTGTTTCCCGGAAACGATGTAGTACTTTATGCGGGAAACGTCGATCCGTATCAGAGCCTCGAGACCTTGCTGCGGGCATTTGCCCACGTCCGCCAGAAGCGACCGAATGCAGTGCTCGTGATCGCCGCGCCCGTGGCCAACGCGCCCGCCGCGCGACGGCGATTGGTGGCGATCGCAGCGATCCCCGGTGTTGTTGTCTCCGAGAGTCGGAGCTTTCAAAGCACGCGGACTATCCTGGGGCGCGCCGATGTGGTCGTCTGCCCCCGGTCATCTTGGTCTGGCTTTCCGATCAAGCTGCTGAATTTCATGTCTCTTGGGAAGGCAATCGTGGTATGCAAGAGTGTGGCAAAGATAGTGCAGGACGGGCAGACGGGCGTGGTGGTTCCTGATGGCGACGAGTGGGCGATGGCGGCGGCGATAACAGGCCTGCTACAGGATTGTACGCAGCGCGCCGCGTTGGGAATTGCGGCTCGGCAAGCGGTCGCCGTGCACCATACGTGGGCGGTACTTCTGCCGCGGATCGAGTCCCTCTACGCAGAAACTGTGGGGCGCCCGAGTGGGTACGAGGCGGTTGAAGAACAAGGTGGACGGGTGCGTAGAATAGGCTTGATGGCACCGGCTGAAGATCGTATAAGCCCACGAGCGTCGACCCGGAGGACCGGGAACGAATGAAGACGTGTGCGTGGAGTTGTATTGTGGGTTTGTCGCTCGCCCTGGTCATGGGAGCGGGCTGCGGTCAGCCGCGTCCGGTCGCGCCGGTGCCGTTGCCGCCGCTCGACGCCTCAGCGAGCGGACCGATTCACGAAGTCGAGTACCGGCTGCAGCCGGGCGATGTGTTGCGCATCAAGTTTCTCTATCACCCGGAACTCGACGTGAAGTTACCTGTGCGTCCCGACGGTAACATCACGCTGCAGGATGTGGGCGAAGTGACGGCGGGTGGGTTGACGACGAATCAGCTCGCTGAAGTAGTTCGCCAGCATTCGAGCGAACACTTGCGTGACCCTGAAGTCACGGTGATTGTCGCGGAATTGGGCGAGCAAAAGGTTTATGTCGCCGGTGAAGTGCGGCTTCCCGGGATTGTCCCGTATCGGCCGGGGCTGACCGCGTTGCAAGCGATCATGGACCGGGGCGGATTTACTGACGTTGCCCGCGTGGACAGCGTCGTTCATATCACTGTTGGCGAGAAGGACTATCAGGCGACCAAGGTGGATTTGACTCGCGTGTTGCAGGGTGAACCCGAATCGGTGCAGCTGGCGGCGCGCGACATGATCTTCGTCCCACGCACCACCATCGGAGACGTCAACGCCTTCGTCGATCTCTACATTCGCCGCATGCTACCGGTTCCTCCCCGGATTGGCGTCGGCTTCGCCCCGTAAGTTTATCAACGGATCCCTATGGCACACGAGATACAACGCCCGCGTAACGGCAGCGGCCATGGCAACGGTCATGGCAATGGGAACGCCAACGGTAACGTTCTTGGCAACGGCAATGGTAACGGCAACGGCAACGGTCACGGGAATGGGAACGGCAGCACGCGCACGCTCACGGGCAGCGAGCAGGTGCGCGAAATCTTCCACGTCTTGTTCAAGCGAAAGCGACTCATTCTAGGGCTCTTCATCGTTGTGGCGCTACCGGGACTTGCGGTATCGGTGTTCAGCAAGCCCAAGTACGTAGCCAGCGCGAAAGTGTTGATCACCACCCAGCGCGGCGATGCCGTGGTCCAGTCGACCGACATGACCAAGCTCGCCACCGTTGAACTGAATGAGTCAGCGGTGAACTCTGAGGTCCATATCATCCGCAGTCGTCAAATGCTTGATCAGGTTGTGCGCGGTCTCGCCTATGGCGATGGCAACGGCACGGCACGGGTCGAGAATGCCAGCTTGAAGGACAAGGACAACGGCATCGATCTCGGTGCGCGCGCGGTGGCTCTGGATACCGCGCTGGTGGTGACGCCGATCAAGGCCTCCAACGTGATTCAGATTGACTACAAGGCCAGCGCCCCGGAAGCGGCTGCGCAAGTGGTCAATCGTGTTGTGGACGAGTACCTCGCCTACCACGCCGAGGTGCACGGCAATAAGGGTCTGGCGCGCTTCTACGAAGACCAGCGCCGCGAACTGGAGAAGCGGCTGCGTTCCGGCGAGGACGCACTCAAGGAGTATGCGGAGAACGTGGGGGTCGTGGCGCCACACGACGAGATTCAGGCGACGGTGAAATCGAGCGCAGATCTTGATGGGGCGCGGCGCGACGTTAACGCAAGCATCAATGGGACCGAGGAAAAGCTCCGCGTGGTGCAGCAACAGCTGGCGGATCAACCCCCGATTATCAAGCGCTATCAGTACCTCGAAGTGAACCCGGTGGTCACCCAGCTCACGCAACAGCTGGTTGATCGGCAGGTCGACCGCGTGAATTTGTTGCAAAAATACACCGACAAGGATCGCCACGTACGCGACAACGCCCAGGAGATCAGCGAACTCCAAACACAGCTTGACGACGAACTGCGCGATCGGCCGACGGTCGTAGCGCGGCAGATGTTGCGCACCAACCCGGTGCGGGAAGACCGGCTGCGGGTCTTGCTCGATATGGAGGGTTCGTTGAAGGAGATGCGTGCCCGCCGCGCCACACTTGAAGAAGATTCCGTGCGTATTGGCCGGCGTCTCATCTTCTTGCGACAAAAGGCACTCGATTACGATCGCCTCGATCAAGAAGTGAAGAACCGCCGGGATGCGTTCGAGTTGTACGTCAAACGCGAACAGGAGGCGCGCATCAGCGAAGCCATGGATCAAGAACGACTGATCAACGTCGATGTCGTGCAGCGCCCTGCGCTGCCGCTCCAGCGCGCTGACAATCAACGGGTCTCCGTCCTACTCTCGCTCATTTCTGGCATCGCGGTTAGTCTCGGCGGTGCGTTCGGGTTGGAATACCTGAACCGCTCGCTGCGCTCGGAGTACGATGTCGAGCAACACCTCGGGTTGCCGCTGCTGGGCAGCATTGCGGACTACACCCAGGCGTAACCGTTGGGCGGGAACGGGCCTTGAGCAAGATATACGAAGCGCTAAAGAAGGCCGAAGAGGAACGCGATCGGTCGCGCTGGAACGGGCCCCCGGCGGGCGTGCCGGGCGGCGGTCCGGGCGGGCTGACGGCGACCGAAGCCGCGTCGGAGGACTATCAGCGATTGCGGGCCAGCCTCGTGTCGGGCCTCAGCCCCTCCTCATTGCACACAATCTTGGTCACTGCAGCACGCCACGGTGAGGGAGCCAGCACCGTGGCCATCGGACTCGCTACAGCCCTGGCCAAAGAGCGAGAAACCCGCGTGTTACTGGTGGAGGGCAATCTGCGGATGCCGAGTCTGGCGCGCATGCTGCCGGTGGCTTCCAACGGCGGCCTGACCGATTTCATCAACGGACAGTTGAGTGCCGAAGCGGTTATTTCGCGCGTCGACGCGCTCAATCTGTCAGTCATCGTCGCCGGCGCCCCGAGCCGGCGCAGCATGGATCTCGAGCACGTCGCGACGTTGCTGGTGCGACTCCGGCCGCAGTTCGATTTCATCGTCATCGATTCGCCGCCGGTCAACGGCTATGCCGATGCTTCGATTCTGGCGCCCAAGGTTGACGGCGTGATCCTCGTCGTCGAGGCCGATCGCACGCCGGTGTCGGAAGCGGAGGCTGCCAAGCGCCAACTCGACAAGGTGGATGCTCGAATTCTCGGCGTCGTGCTGAATCGGCGCCGATCGTACATTCCCGCGTTTCTCGAGAGTTTGCTGTAGCGACCGTCCAAGCGAGCCGTTGTGCCCCAAGCCGTTGCCGTCAGAGGCCGTTCTGCGGCCTCCCCAATCTCTGCCGGACCGCTGATCGGTTTGGCCATGGTTGCGCTGTTCGCGGTCGTTGCCGATGTCGCGCTCGGCACAGGAGCCTGGTTTTTCGTGATCACCGGCCTGATGTTGGTCACGCTCGTGGTTACACGGCCCGAAATCGGCATCGTGTTATTTCTGTCGACCTTCTTGGTGACGTATCCTCAGGCGTTGCAGGGGTCGGGATTCCTCACAATCAACAACATGCTGGGGTTGTTGTTCCTGGTGCTGCTCGCCTACCGAATCCGCGCCCGAGGCGATTGGTGGTTCCTGCGCAACCGCGAGATGCAGCTGCTACTGTTCATTGCGGTCTGTTACGCGGTGTCGGAGATGTTCAATGGCCCCGAGAGCCGCTTGGCGGAACTGATTGGCCCGTCCGAACGAAATATCGCCGCGCGGCTGTATCTCAACCGAGTGGCCTTCGTGCTGTTCTTCGCGACGTTCATTCGCACTCCGGCGCAGATGCGGCTGGTGTATCTGCTGGTGATCGCCATGATGGTGATGAGTGCGTTGTCTGGGTTGCAGGGCGGACTGACAAGTGCGGGTTTGTACGGAAGTCGCGCGTCCAGTGTCGTGCAAGGTGGCATCGCTCAGGCCGGTAACCCCAATCGAGTGGCGATGTACGCCATCATCTGCATCGGGGCGCTCTGGTATCTGCGGCGACAAGTTCGTGGTCGTGTCGGACAGATCTCTCTGCTGGGACTCATCGTGCTGCTGGCGGTCACGGTGATGATGACCGCCTCACGCAGCGGAATGCTCGGGTTGTTCACCTGCGTGGCCTTCATCGTGATCGAGGAAGGTGTCTCCTTGCGCCGCATGTTGACGCTTGGCTTGGTCGGCGTTGTCACCACCGTCTTGGTGCTACAAGTCGTGCCAGAGAAGAATTTGGAGCGTCTGGGTAACCTGCCGGGCAGCGCGGCGTCGGCCGGCACGGTCGGGACCGGCTCGCTGGAGCGCCGCGCGTACGCGTTCGAGATCGGCTACGAGATTGCGCGCGAAAACCTGCTGCTGGGCGTCGGCGCCGGCAATTGGGAAATCGTCCGCTTCATGCGTGACCCAGCGCGTTCGACGGCGCCGCCGCACAGCTCCGTCTTGTTGGCCATGGCGGAGGGCGGGATATTTTGCCTGCTCTCGTTCGTCGCCTTGTTTTGGTACACGTTCCAGAATCTTTCGGTGGCGCAGCAGCTATTGCCTCCGGCGCGGCGCGTGCGCGACCTCAACTGGATCGTGAGTGGTGCCCGGACCGGGGTGATCGCCATCGCGGTGTTCTCCGTGGTAGCCGATCTGTGGCAATCTATTGTGCTGTTTTGGCTAATCGGGCTCGGGATCGTGGTGCGGCGGTACGCGGAAGCTCGTAGTCGCGCGATGTCATGAATCCGGATCGACGCGTGGAGCGGCGGGGCGCGGCCCCGGCCGTTGCGTATGTGTTCCCGGCCTTCCCGGTGCTGCACCAAACCTTTGTGCTCTGGGAAGTGCTGGCGCTACGCGCGCGCCAGGTCCCGATTCGGCTCTACTCCCTGAAGCGCCCGGCAGCTGATGAAGCCCAGCAGCCGGAGGCGGCAACGCTGTGCGCCGAAGTGACGTACTTGCCGTGGGCGCTCCATCCGCGGATGTGGCGGAGCAACTTTGCCACCTTTGTCCGGCAACCTGGTCGCTACTTCGGTGTGTTCCGTGATCTCGCGCGTGAGTGGCGCGACGACCGGCGCCGATTGACTGCGGATGTGGCGCCCGAGCGTATGGGCCTGCGCGAGCGGGCGCTCGGCTTCTATAACACCAATCCGGTGTTGTTCCTGCTCAAGTCGTTGGTACTCGCATGGAAGAGTGTGCACCTCGGTTGCACGCTGCAACAAGATGGTGTTCGCCATCTGCACGCGCACTGGGCGAGCTATCCGGCAACAGTGGCGTATGTCGTACATCGACTCTACGGTATCGAATTCAGCTTCACGGCCCACGCCTACGATATCTACATGACCCAATACCTGCTGTCTGCCAAGCTGCGAGCGGCACGCTTTGTCGTCACCTGTGCCGCCACCAACGCCACGTATCTGGCGGACACATTCCAGGCGGACCGGCGCAAGCTGGTGGTGAACTACCACGGCACCGACTTGCAGCGATTTGCATATCGGCCGCGCGCCGCACGACCCGTGCCGCTGGTGCTCACCTGCGGCCGTCTCGAACGCTACAAAGGCATGCACGTCTTGCTACAAGCGTGTGCCCGTTTGATGGAGCAGGGCTTGGTGTTTGAGTGTCGGATTGTCGGCGAAGGGCCGCAACGCGCGGAACTCGAAACCTTGGCCAAGCAGCTCGGTGTGGGAAGTCGCGTACACTTTGTCGGCACGATGACGCAGGCGAAGCTGGCGGCGTTGATGGCCGAGGCCACGGTCTTCGTGCTCGCGAGCGTCGTCGTGCGCCGGTACGGTAAGCAGGACGTAATCCCGAACGTGCTGGTCGAGGCCTTAGCGTCGCGCGTGCCGGTGATCGCGTCGGATGTCGGTGGCGTGCGCGAGTTGGTGCAAGATGACCACACCGGGCGCCTGGTTCGGCCCGAGCGCCCCGAAGAGCTGGCACAGGCGATTGCCGACCTGCTACGCAACCCGGCACAACGAGAACGCTTGGCGGCGGAGGGACAGCGCTTTGTACAGCGGTACTTCGATCGCGAGGCCAACATCGAGCAGCTTGCGGATCTCATGCGCGCAGCCGGTCGACCCGATGGCGACGTGGATGCGTTGCTTGGTGATGGCCGAGCAGCGGTAACGCCCGCCGCGATAGCGAGCTGAGGCTTGCAATGACCAGTCCCTTCGCGACGTTTCTTTCAGCCATCGGCCACCGCGTCGTTACGACGTCCAGCGGCGAATGGTTCAATGCCGGACCGCGCTTCTTTCTCAGCTTGCCTTTTCATCGCGTGATCACCCCCGACGCCGCCGAACTGCGTCAGGTGATGCGTGATGGTCGCGGGCTCGGCGCCCGCTTCGTCGCGCCACTGAACGGTCCAGGCCGCTTGAGTTATCAGATCGTTTGTGACGAGCGGTCCTACGATGTTGAGCGTTTGAGCCCCAACACGCGCAGCAAGGTTCGGCGCGGGTTGCGCCGGTGCCGAGTTGAGCGGGTGGAGTGTGCGCGCGTAGCGCGCGATGGTCGACAAGCCCATCTCGACACCATGCAGAGGCAAGATCGGGCCCCGTCGGATGGCGCGGCGGCGCGGCAGCACTGGGAACGGTATTGGGCAGCCGCCGCGCAAACGCCTGGAATGGAAGCATGGGGCGCGTTCGTAGACGATCAGCTGGCGGCGTACCTGTTGACCGTGCAACTCGAAGACCGCTGCGAGTTTCTGCTAGCCCGGTCATGCAACGTACATCTTGGCCAGTACCCCAACAACGCACTCATCTATACGGTTGCGCGTGCGATGCTCGAGCGCCCGACTGTTGCCGAGATCACGTTCGGACTCGAATCGCTCGAGCCGGTGGACGCGCTCGATCAGTTCAAGGTCGCGATGGGATTCCGGCATCGGCCGTTGCGCCAGCGAATCGTAGTGCGCCCCGGCCTAGCGGGATTGCTACGGGTGCCGACCGTCGGACGGGTGGTGCGCTGGTACGCCGAGCGGCCGGGCGTACATCCGGGCTGGCGCAAGCTGGCGGGGATCATCGACTTCATGCGGGAAGATTCGACACCGATGCCGTGGCGGTCCGACACTCAGCCAGCGCATTAGGGTATGGAACGGGAACTCTTGGATATTCTTGCGTGCCCCCGTTGTGGCGGTGCCCTGCAGGCGACTATCAGCGAAGAGCGTGCTGGCGATATAGTTGCCGGCAGCCTGACCTGTGCCTGCCACGAGCGCTATTCGATCGAAGACGGGGTGCCGTATCTCCTCATGGGCGCGGCCGGGGCCGCGCGCGGGGCGCGCCTTGCACCAGAGGAAGCCGCGGCCGCGCTCGACGCGCTGAAGTTGCCGGAACCGGAGCGCGTGACGGTTGCGAACATCTACTTTCACAACGTGATGGCGCCGGACTATGAGCAGGATCGCTCGACCAAAGGCATCTTTGGTCCGACCTGTCAGCGGCGTATCGATGAAGCGGTCCAAGAGATGCGTAGTCGGACGAGCGGCGACATCTTTCTCGATATTGGCTGCGGTACCGGAAACATCCTTGGCCACGCGGCGCGACACTTTGGCCGGGCCATCGGCATGGACGTATCCCCCGGCATGCTCGCGTTGTCGCACGCGCGCGGTTTGCGTGTCGTAGGAGGCGCGGCCGACGCCATTCCGTTTCGCCCCGGCACGGTCGATGCCGTGTCCGTCTTCTCGGTGCTGCATCATTTGTATGATCCCAAGGCCGTGCTGGCCCAAATTGCGCGCGTGATGAAGCCGGGGGGCGTGCTCTACACCGATTGGGACCCGAACGCGGATGCCCGCCGCCGCATGGCGCGCATCGAGTGGCTGCGCGTCGGCTACGGGCGGACGGTCGGCCTAGCGACGCGGGTTGGTCGGGCACTCGGACTTCCGCTGCGGTCGCATCTACACACGAGCGAACAGGAACCGTTGGTCGAACTGACCGAGTATCACGACAAGCCCGGCATCGGCCTCGATGGCCAGGAACTCCGCCTCGAGCTGTTGCGGCTAGGTTTTCGCGACGTTCGCGTGGTGTGCCACTGGAACAGCCCAAGTTGCCGCACCGCACGCACTCGTGTGCCACGCGAGTTGCCCTTGGCCGAGCGGGCGAAGGCGTTTGCACGCATGGTGCTGACGATGACCTTCGATCCCGAGGCGCTCGCGCCGTTGTTGCTGATCATGGCGCAGAAGTAGGCGGGAACGTGACGCTGGCTCGAGTGCGAGAAGATGTCGACGACGGGCGTGTGGTGCAGCTCGCCTATACGCTGCGACCGATGTCGGAGGCCGATGTGGAGCAAGTCGTTGCGTTGCACCAAGCGTGCTACCCCGACGCGTTGCTGACCGCGATGGGGCCGCAGGTGCTACTCGCGGTTTATCGCAGCTACGCGCGTTCGCCCCGTTGCGTTTCGCTGGTGGCAGAAGTCGATGGTCGGGTCGTCGCCGCCGTCAACGGTGCAATCGGCGAAGGGTTCGTGCGGCGCATCGCCCGCCAGCATCCACTGGTGGTGCTTGTGGGGATCGCTCGCGTGCTCGCAACCCAGCCGCGCTTGCGTGAATTGTTGCTCAAACGTGCGGTCGTTGTGTGGCAGCGCACGAATACCGCTGCCCCGGCTGAGTCTCCGGCGCGGCGATTCAACTGGCGGTCACAAGCGGTCGTGCCCGCGTTCCGCGGCGGCGGGCTGATCTTCCCGCTGATCAAGCGGATGATTCACGAACTGCAAGCGCGCGGCGTGGCAGAGATTTACTCGACGCCCGAGATCGATAACCAGCCCTCGATGTGGATTCACCGCGTGCTCGGCTTCCGGCGGATCGGCGAACGCATCAGCGAAAATGGCAAGCAACAAGCGGTGTTCATTTTGCCGCTCCAGTCGGCTCGGGACGAGGTCAACACGACCGCAGGACAGACGTGATGCGCGTGGCAGAGGCGACACAGGTGGACAACGGAGTCGTCGTGGATCTCGCGCCCATCCTCGATGCCGTGCGGCGCGAGCCGACCTACGCCAACCATTGTCGTGCGCTGGTGCAGCTGCGTGCTCAGGGCGAACCGCTGCCGCGCGATGCTCGGCGGGTGGCCGTGCTGAGCAACTTCACGGTCGAACCAGTGGCGACCTGCTTGGTCGTTCAGGCGCACGTGCAGGGTTGCCCCATCGAGCTCTACGTGGCGCCGTACAATGAGCAGGCAAAGCAGATCCTCGACCCGGCGAGTGAGTTGCATCAATTTCGGCCCGACGTGGTCGTGCTCATGTTGTCGTTGTCGGCGGTTGCGCCGGGAGTTGTGGCGGAACCCTGGCAAAACAGTGCGACGCGGCGCCGGGGTGTCGCGAGCGGGCTAGCTGAGCTGACCGACCTGCTGGCTGCGCTTCGCGAGCGAACACGGGCCACTATCGTAGTGAGCAACTTTACCCCGTTCGAGGCGTCGCCGCTCGGAGTCCTCGATTGGCAGGAATTGGCCGGCATCGCGCGGACCGTGGAAGAGCTCAATCATGGGCTGGCAGACTGGGCGCATGCGCATGAACGCGTGTACGTGATGGACGTAGCCGGTCTGACCGCGACGTTCGGTCGCGAACGTGCCTTCGATCAGCGGATGCGTCTCCTCGCGGATCAACCATTCGCGACCGGTTTCTTGCCGCGCCTCGGCAGCGAGATTGTGCGTTATCTGCGTGCCACCGTCGGGCCTGCGCGCAAGTGCTTGGTGCTCGATCTCGACAATACGCTGTGGGGCGGCATCCTCGGTGAAGACGGCGCGGCGCGCCTACGTCTGAGCGGTGATGCCGCCGGTGAAGGCTTCCGTGAGTTTCAGCAGGCGATTCTCGCGTTGTATCAACGTGGGGTGCTGCTAGCGCTGTGCAGCCGCAACGACGAAGCCGATGCACTGGCGGTAGTGCGCGAGCACCCCGGCATGGTGCTCCGGCCCGAGCACTTCGCCGCCGTGCGCGTGAACTGGCTCGACAAGGTGCAGAATCTGCGCGCGCTTGCCGCTGACTTGAACATCGGACTCGACAGCTTGGTGTTCGTCGACGACGATCCGTTCGAGCGCCAGAATGTGCGCGAGCGTCTGCCCGAGGTGCTGGTCGTCGATCTCCCGCGCGACCCCGCCCTCTATCGCAGCGCGCTGCTGCAGCTATCGGCGTTCGATACGTTGCAGGTTACAGAAGAGGATCGCGCGCGTAGCCGCATGTATCACGAGCGCCGCGCACGTGAGCAGGTGCGTCACGAAGCCGGCTCGCTCGAGAGCTACCTGATGGGCCTCGCCATGGAGATTGCGGCCGTGCCCGCTGAGGGTGCGATTCGGACGCGGCTGTTCCAACTCGTGCACAAGACCAATCAGTTCAACCTAACGACCCGCCGCTACAGCGAGGCAGAGTTCGACGCCATGATCGACAAGCGCAACCATCGCGTTGTGGGCGTGCGCGTGCGCGATCGCCTGGGCGACAGCGGAGTCGTCGGCCTGGTGATGCTGCGCTTCGAGGGCAACGTCTGCGACATCGACACGTTTCTGCTCAGTTGCCGCGTACTCGGTCGCTCGATTGAGACCGGCGTATTGGCCTACATCGTCGACCTCGCACGGCAAGGTGGCGCGACACAATTGCGCGGCCGTTATGTTGCCACGCCGAAGAATGAGCAGGTCCGCGAATTCTACGCGCGGCACGGATTCGTGTCGGGCGGACGCGTGGATGATGCCGAGGTATGGCAGGCGGATCTGGCTGATTTTCGCGTCGCAGCGCCGCCGTGGGCGCGGGTTGGTCTGGCGGCGGACGATGGAGCGGCGCGGTGATGAACCGATTGTGCGGGTTGGTGGCGGAGATCTTGGGGGTCGATGTTGGTGAAGTCAACCCGGAAACGGGGCCGCTGGTACTGCCGCCGTGGGACTCCCTCAATCACATGCGACTGGTTGCGGCGATCGAAGAGACCTACAGCGTTCAGCTCACCACCGACGAGATCACCAATGTGCTCAGCGTTAGCGACTTTGCCACGCTGCTGCGCGAACGAGGGGTGAGAGTTGACTGACGAGCCCGTGAGCGCGCCCGACCGGAGCTATGGCAGCATTCAGGCCGGCGAGGAGGCGTCCTTCAGCCGCGTCATCGACGCTTCGGTCGTGGCGACCTTCGCTACGCTCACCGGGGACTTCAATCCGTTGCACATGGATGGGGTCTATGCCGCCACGACCCAGTTTGGTGAACGCGTCGCGCATGGAATGCTCGTGGCCTCCTACTTTTCGACGCTGGTTGGCATGTATCTCCCGGGTCGGCGCGCCGTGTTCTTGTCGCAAGACGTGCGCTTCGCGAAACCGGTCCGGCTGGGCGAGCGCATCACCTTTCGTGGCCGTGTTCGGCGTAAGACCGACAGCTTGAAGATGCTCGATCTCGACACCTGGGCGCTCAATGACGCTGGAGAAGAAGTCGTGCGCGGGCGCGCACAGGTGATGGTGTTGTCGTGAGTGACGGGCGAACCGGTGTGGCGCTAGTGACGGGCGCAAGCCGCGGAGTTGGTGCGGCGATTGCCCGGCGGCTGAGCCAGGAGGGACTGACCGTCGGCGTCAACTTTCTTGAACACGAGGAGGCCGCGGCCAACGTTGTGCGCGAGATAGAAGCGGCAGGTGGGCGCGCGCTCGCCATTCGTGCGGACGTGCGGGATGAGGAGGCGTTCCGCGTGGCCGCGCACTACATGCACGACGAAGTCGGTCCAATTACCGTGTTGGTGCACAATGCGGGCGCGCGCTTGCAACCGGCCAAGTTCGCCGATGTCGCGTGGGACGATTTTCAGCAGCACTTCGATGTGGCCGTGCGTGGCGCCGTCAACGCGTGTCGCGCCTGTTTGCCGGGAATGGCCGAACGGCGGCACGGTGCGGTGGTCTTTGTCGCCAGCGC
>JBGOUW010000671.1:0-2536 GCA_041477755.1 Binatia bacterium | reverse complement strand
GTGCCCGGCGGCGATTGCGCGCTGACTTTCTCGCTAATCAGCGGTGGGCGTTCGAATTTGACGTACTTGGTGCGCGGCGGCGAGCGCGAGTGGGTGTTGCGCCGGCCACCACTCGGTCACGTGTTGCCGACCGCGCACGACATGGCGCGCGAGTACACCGTGTTGTCGGCGCTGGCGCGCACCGACGTGCCGGCGCCGCGACCGATTGCACTGTGCGATGATCCAGCAGTCAACGAGATGCCCTTCTACGTGATGAACTTCTGCCAAGGCGTTGTCCTCGCCACCGAGATGCCGCCGGGCTACGCGCCGGCCGAATCCGATCGCCGGCGTATCAGCCTGGCCTTGGTGGACACGCTCGTCGATCTCCATGCCGTAGACTATCGCGCTGTTGGACTTGAGAGTTTTGGACGACCCGATGGCTACATCGAGCGCCAGGTGCGGCGTTGGGCGCAGCAGTGGGAACGCTCGAAAACCAGCGAGCTGTCCGAGATCGATGAATTGATCCGCCGACTCAATGCAGCCGTGCCGCAATCACCCGATGCAACTATTGTTCACGGCGACTATCGGCTCGGCAACATGGCGCTCGATCCGAGCGATCCCGGCCGCGTCGTGGCGATCTTCGATTGGGAGATGGCAACGCTCGGTGATCCGTTGTCCGACCTCGGCTACACGCTCATCTATTGGTACGAAGCTGGCGATCCCGAACAAGACGGCGGCGTTGGCACGATGGCGCGCTTCACCGCCAAGCCGGGCTTCTTCACCCGCGCCGAGATCGTCGCCGCCTACGCGCAGCGAAGCGGCCGCAACGTCGATGCGATCGAGTTCTACCAAGTGTTGGCGCTCTACAAGCTCGCGATCATCAGCGAAGGCATCTACGCCCGCTACCTGCAAGGCAAGACCTACGGCGAAGGGTTCGCAGGGATGGCCCGCTCCACCGGCGCCCTCGCGGAGCGCGCGCTCAGGATTGCCGATGCAGCGAGCGACGCACGATTGCGCGGGCTACGCAGCTAGCGCGTAGCGTCACTCTCACCAACCAGGCGGTGGCGGTAGCTCGCGATTTCCGACCTTCACCGGGAGGGCGCGGATGACAACGCGCATATCGCTTCCAAAGTACATGCTCGCGACGTCGAGCTTGAGCGGCGCATCCCTCCCAGCCTCGATGGTCATATCGGTTTGATAGCGCAGCGTATCGCGCGGCTTTGATTCTTCACTCGCCATCAGAATGACCTCGTAGCGAATGCCTACGACGCGCTGACTATGGCGATTCAAGACCTTTCCCCGAATCTTCGCCATGCGACTATGGCCGCAGCTTCTGTACGAGTGTCCAAGGAATCAAGAGTCGATCGATCGTCATCTCCCGCCACGTGAGCGCGTCGCCACGGGCGATCAAGCCGAGACGATACTGCGTGAAGCAGAGCCCGTTCCACACAACGAACAGGCTGAGCAGAATCGCCCACGACGCGGTGCGCACACGTTGCTGCGATGCCGAGAGCAGGGCGGCAAGCGTGAGGGTGAACACTGGCAGCAGGCCGGTGAAGCGTCGTCCGCCGAAGGCGTCGCCCGCCCACCAGTCCACCACCGCGCTGCTTACGTAGAGCTGCACGAGGAACAACCCGACTGCGACCACTGCCAGCGCGCGCTGGCGGCGCCACAGCGGTACGATGCCGAACGCAGCCAGCAGGAGGAGCGGGTGCCAGCTCAGCAATCCGTGACGCGACGAGATCAACGTCGCGAGCGGATGCGGGCTCGCCCAGACCATGAAGTTCCTCCCTTGCGGAATGATGAGCGGAGTCCCGTACACTGTTGCCCACATGATCATCTGAGGAACAAATCCGATCGCGAATCCCGCGGTCAGCGCCAACGCGTTGCCCGACGCGTTCGCGATCGACAGCTGGCGCCGGTGAATCCCAACGATCAATTCTATGATCGGTACGACGAGCACCACGCCCTCCTGCCAGCGCACCAACGCTACCAGCGCGCCCACCAGACCGAGCACGAACCACCACGCATGTGGGCGCGGGCGAGTCGGCGAGGACCACATCCACAAGAACAGCGCGTTCGAGAAGATTGTGAGCCCGTGTGACATCGAGGGTTCCGCGACCATGTAGTAGACGGCGGCCGTGGCCCACCACATCGCCAAGGTGGCCAGCAGCGCCGTGGTGACGTTGTACAGCCGCCGGACCAGCCAATACGTCAGCAGGAAGCCGGCGCTCGCGTAGCCGATCGTCCCGATGCAGACGGCGCTCTCGTAGAGATAACCCACCCCGTCGACCGGAATCGCCACGCCGAGTCCGGCACACAACAGCGAGAGGATGTGCGCCAGACAAAAGAACGGCAGCCAGAGGAGCGCCGATCCGATCGCGAACGGATTCGCCGGCAGTCGCGCCGCCGTCGCCTGAATCGAGATGCCAAGCCGTGCATAGTCGTTGGTGAAGTCAAGATCGTGATCCAACACGATGGAGCGGACAATCGCGTAGTATGAAAAGCCGTCGGAGCCGATCAGGTGGCCGTCGACGCGCGGCAACGGAATGGTCGC
>JBGOUW010000659.1:0-2623 GCA_041477755.1 Binatia bacterium | reverse complement strand
GAGCGCCTCCGCATCGCGATCAACACACCAGGCGGCAAGGTTGCGGTCAATCTGGTCGTGTTGAGCGCGGCGACCCGCGGCACTCGCGAGTTCAGCGGCACACGCCCACTCGGGCGCGCCCATCACCTCGACGAGCGCCTGCCACTGCGCATCGGTCGTCACCCCCAACGCGAGCCAGCGATCGACGCCACGACACGCGTAGAGATTCTGCGGCGCGCCCACTGGTCCCCGGTTGCCGTCGCGTGTGAGCGACACGCCATACGCGCCGTATTCAAGCACAACTTCGGCGGCGGCGTTCAGCGCGGCCTCGACCATCGTCGCTTCGATGAGTTGGCCGCGCCCGGTGCGCTCACGGTGTTCGAGTGCGACGAGTAGCGCAGCGACGGCGTGCAAGCCGGCGAGTGGATCGCACGGTCCGCGTGGAATCACCGGCGCGCCGTCCGAAAACCCGGTGAGCCACGCCATGCCCGAGATTTGCTCCATCGTCTGCGCGAATCCGACACGGTCGCGCCACGGCCCGTCGAGACCGAATGCCGGCATGCGCACCATGATGAGACGCGGATTCGCCGCGGCGAGGTCCTCGTAGACGATGCCGAGGTTGTCCATCACGCGCGGTGAAAAATTTTCGATCGCGATGTCCGCTTGCGCCAGCAGCCGTTTCGCCAGTGCGACGCCAGCCGGCCGCGTGAGATCAATCGTGACACTGCGCTTGCCCAGATTCACACCCTGGAACAGTGCACCCCATTCCCACCATTGATCGGTGGTGGGCGGTTTCACGCTTTGCAAACGCATGCCGTCGGGGCGTTGGATCGATTCGATCTTGATGACCTCCGCGCCCATCGCCGCGAGGTAGTGCGTCGCGAAGGGACCGGCCCAGAAGGCGGTGAAGTCGATGACGCGCAATCCGGCAAGCGGTCTCCGCTCCCTCTCCCTCTGGGAGAGGGCTGGGGCGAGGGGGATGTGATGAGGAGAGGTGTCCAGCCACGCCGCCGCGTGCTCCCCCAACTTCGGCGCCGGCGAGAACGGCCGCAGCGCCGCGTCCGACATGCGATACGGCGGCCGCGGCTGCACGAAGTGCGCGCCCGGATGCGGAACACACGCGCCGCGCGCAACGAAGTGATCGAACGTCGGCACGGACTCACCCGTGCCCAGCGCGCCGACGGGAACGCGCAACGCGGCCGCGCGCGCGATGATCTCATCGACGTTGCGCTGCTTCGTCCACGCCTGCACGAACGCGTGCACTTCATCCGCGCGACGCAGCCGACCGTCCCAACGCGCCAGCTCTTCGTCGTCGAGCAAATCCGGTCGTTCGATCAGCACGAGGAAATCACGCCACTGCTGTCCAGTGATCGTGCAGAACCCGATGTAGCCGTCCTTCGCCGGCTCGATCGACGGAATCTCCAAGGTGCGGCTGAACGGACTCGGCTGGCCCGCCAAGCTCTCCCACACGGTCAGGTTTGGCGCCATCGTCAGCGCCATGACTTCGAACAGCGACAGATCGACATGCTCGCCGCGTCCGCTGCGCCGCGTACCGTAGTACGCAGTGAGGGCCGCGACCGCGGCGTAGGCGCCGCCCATCCACTCACCGAGTCTGCCACCCGCCGCAATCGGTGGCCGATCCATCGTGCCGCGTGCTGCAGTCGAACCGCACGACGCCTGCAATGTGAACTCCGTCGCCGGTCGCTTGCTCCATGGACCGCCGCGGCCGAAGGGCGAGATCGACACGAGCGACGCAGCGCGGTTGCGCCCCCAAAGCGCATTCGGTCCGAGGCCAAACGATTCAATCATTCCCGGGGCCATGCTCTCGATCACCAGATCGGCGCGCGCGGCCAGCGCGAGCAGTTGTTCGCGACCGTTCGAGGTTGTGTAGTCGACGACGGCGCTGCGCTTCGACGTATTCAGAAAACGAAAGAGCGCGCCGTCCTCACTCGGCGCGAGCGGCGTTCCCGACGCGGTCCAGCGCCGCAGCGGATCGCCGCCGGGCAGCTCGATCTTCAGCACGTCGGCTCCCGCGTCGGCGAGCAACTTGGTGCAATACGGCCCGGCGATCTCGGTGGAGAGATCGAGGACGCGCACGTCGTTCAGTGGACAGGACATGAATTGGGGTCGCCGCCGTTCATGGCACGAGGGTGATCAGCTCGGCCTCACCACGTGCGCTTAGAAAATAGTCGCGGAACCTACAGCTCGAAGTGCGCGCCTGTCGTCGGAACGTGAGCGCGCTCGATGGGCCCGAATAGCTCCTCGAGCTGGGCGAGGAATGAAACTAATTCATCGATCGTGCGCAGCGGAACCGCTGGGCGCAGTTGCGTCTGATCGCCCACGTCGAGCCCGACGATCGCGGCGTGCTGGCGGGTCATACTCGTTACCTTATCGCTTCTTCATCTCTCGCAACAACCGGTCAAGCTCGCGTTCGAGTGTCGTGAGTCGTGCTCGTGAATCGTGCTCGTCAGGAGAGTTCATCGAGCAGGAGCTTGGCGTCCTTCAGATCGCGCGTGTCGAAGCCTTCGGTGAACCAGGCGTAGAGCGGGGCAAGGAGGGCACGGGCGCCGGCGCGCTTGCCCTGGCGCTGCCAGAGCCGCGCCAGGCTGGTGGCGGCGCGCAGCTCGAACGTCTTGGCCTCTTG
>JBGOUW010000366.1:0-5206 GCA_041477755.1 Binatia bacterium | reverse complement strand
TGCTTGCGGAAGCCACCGGCTGCGCCACCATGCCGGTGCTGGCGCTGGGGGGAATTACGCCGGCCCGGGTTGCCTCGGTCCGCGCGCACGGTGCCGCCGGTATTGCGGTCGTGCGCGCAGTGTGCGGCGCGTCTGATCCCGCTGCTGCGGCGTCAAGCTTGCGCGCCGCACTGAATCGACCCTTGCATTCCGCATGAGAACGAAGCTAAAAGACGAACAGCGGTCATTCGCTAGGTGTTAGTACCTCTGCGAGTGGTAGCTAATTTGCCACGACGGAAGATCATCATGCGTCCGAATTTAATGCTCGGTGACTTGTTAGAGCGCGAACCTATCGCTGAGCGTCTGCTCAGCGTCCGGCTGCCGGTTGAGCTGCTCGATCGCCTTGATCGGCTGGCGAGGACCCTTCACACCCGCAAAGGCGAGATTGTGGTCGCCATGTTGAACGAAGGGTTGAGCCGGTTCGGCAAGAAGGCAGGTCGCAAGCTCGCCAACTAGTGCGCGGACCGGCCCGCGTTCCAGCGATCAATGCACTCTCGGCGCGCGTCGGGTGCGATGCCATCACGTCGCGTACTTGGCATCGAGAGCGTACTTCGCCTCGAGGTCGATCAGGGCGTGAAACTCCTCGAAGCCGAGCAGGCGGTCCAACATGTCACGCGTCGTGCCGTGCGCGCGCAAATGTTGGTAGGCCTCGCGCAGCGCCTTCGCTGCCGCGAGCAACCCCACCAGCGGGCAGACGACCATCTGGAAGCCCAAGTCGCGTAGCTCGTCCCTCGTCAACAAGGGTGTGCGACCCTGTTCAACCATGTTCGCCACCAATGGCACGCCGGGCAGGGCGCGCGCCACGGCGCGCAGCTCGTCGACAGATTCCGGCGCCTCGACGAAAACCGCATCGACGCCGAGATCGCGAAACGCCTGGCCGCGCCGGATCGCTTCGTCGAGGCTGACGGCCGCGCGGGCATCCGTGCGCGCCACGACGAACAGCTCGTCACGGTTGCGCGCGTCCAATGCCGCACGCAGTTTGCCCAGCTGCTCGTCGACGGGGATGACGCGCTTACCGCGCATGTGGCCGCAGCGCTTCGGCCACACTTGGTCTTCGAGAAAAATCCCCGCCGCGCCCGCGCGCTGCATGTCGTGGACGGTGCGGATCACGTTGATCGCGTTGCCGTAGCCGGTGTCGCAGTCGATCAGCACCGGGATCGCCGTCGCGTTGCACACCGCCCGCGCGGTGGCGGTGATTTCGGTCTGCGTCAGCACGCCGAAGTCGGGTTCGCCCAACGCGGTGGCCGCGACGCTATAGCCGGAGACGAAGATCACCTCGAAACCGGCCTCGGTCGCGATCTTGGCGCTCAGGGCATCATAGACACCGGCCATCAGTAGCGGCTCAGGCCGGCGGACGAGATCACGAATGCGTTGTGCAAGGGTCATGGGATGGTGTCCTTCGTCGCGGGCGCGATCATGCACTGAGGTCTCGACGACTGCAACGGCGTCCGCCCGCTCGTCTTCCCGGCACGTCTTCGCGCCTGCCTTGCCGATCACGGCGGCGAGAGGCTAGAGTCCGTTGCAGACACGGGAGGACGCCATGCCGGTGGTTCGCGCCGAGGAACTGACCTACACCAAAGTCCGTCAGCTGGATGGTCATCGTACGGTTTGCTTTCAGCCGATGAGCGCGCTCGAAGTTCACGGGCCGCATTTGCCGCTCGGGATGGACTTCTACATGGCGCGCTGGATGGCGGAGGAGACGGGCCGCCGCTTCGCCGAACGGCATTCGGACTGGACGGTGATTCAGATGCCGCCGCTGCCGCTCGGCACCGACGAGCTGCCGCTTGCCGGCTCAATGAATGCGTCGCAGCGCACGGTCTACTCGGCGTTGGTGTCGCATGGGCGCTCGCTGGCGCGTGCGGGGTACAAGTACGTGGTGGTTACCAACGGCCACGGCGGGCCGCGCCATGCCTCGGCATTGGAAGCGGCTTGCCGCACAGTCAGCAAGCGCGAAGGCATCAACATGTTCTCCCCGTCGATTCTGACGCTCCACCGCATCATCACCGGCCAGCGCTTCGCGCCAGTCGAAGAGATCATCGGCCGCGTACTCAGCGATGCGGAGCGCCGGGGCTTGCTCAGCGGGGAGCACGCGGGGAGTTGGGAGACCTCGTTCATGCTCGCGCAACAGCCGGAGTTGGTCGAGCGCGACTACCTGTCGCTCGGGCCCGCGCAGCCGCCGGCGTTCAAACCGCTGGCCTGGCTCGGCGAGCGCCTCGTCGCGTGGCAAGAGCGGCGCGGCCGCGATACCACGCATCTCAAGACCGTCTTTCACGGCGTGGCCGGCGGTCTCGGCTGGTTGCTCAATGCCAAGTACGGCTATGGTGGCCCGGTCGTGTCGTACCAAGGCGATCCGTCGGTAGCGTCGATGGAGATCGGGCACGCCTTCCGCGAGGTGCTGGCGCGCGACTGTCTCGAACTGCTCGAAGGTGTGACCGAAGGGCGCCTGCATGCGGATGACGTTCGCAGCATCGCATCGGACCCGGCGCTCATCCAGCCGCAGTTCTGGCGGCGCATCGGGTTGGCTGCGGCCGTGGTCTTGGCGCTGCTCATTCTTTGGCGATAGGTGATCCGCGGTGAGCACTCTCTTCGGCGTCCACACCGGTCCGCAGAATTGTACGCTCGACGACCTGCGGCAGGTCTGGCATCTCGCCGACCGTTCGGGTTTTCACTGGGTGTCGATCTGGGATCACTTCTATCCCGCGATGCTGGTGCCCGGCGATGCCCAGGGGACCTGTTTTGAAGCGATCTCGATCATGACCGCGCTGGCGGCGGAGACCAAGCACGTCCGCGTCGGCTCGTTGGTGTACTGCATCAGCTACCGGCATCCGGCCGTGCTCGCGAACGCGATGGTCACCATCGATCACGTCAGCGGCGGCCGCATGGAGCTGGGTCTGGGTGCGGGGTGGAGTCAGCTCGAGTACGATGCCTACGGAATCCCGTTTCTCGCAATCAAGGATCGCCTCGATCAATTGGAAGAGGGCTTACAAATCGTCCGCGGCCTGTTCACGCAAGAGATCACGAACTTCAAAGGGCGGCACTTCACGCTTACCAACGCTCGCTGTGATCCCAAACCGGTGCAAAAGAGCCCGCGCCTGTGGGTCGGAGGGATGGGGGAGAAGCGGCTGCTGCGCATGGCCGCGAAGTACGCCGACGGCTGGAACGTGCCGTTCATCGGCCCCGAGCTGTTTACGCAGAAGAATCAGGTGCTGACGCACTGGTGCGAGAAGGAGCAACGCGATCCGCGCGCGATTCTGCGCACCGTGAATCTCGGCTTGGCGATCGGCCGCAACGAAGCCGAAGCGCAGAAGAAGCGCGACGGGTTGAAGGTGCAGTTCGGCGGCGCGCTCAGCTTCATGGAGCCCGGAATGCTGATTGGCACGCCGCAACAAGTGATCGATCGCATCGGCCAGTACGTCCGCAGCGGAGCCGAGTGGATCATCCTGGCGCTGCGTGCGCCGTTCGATGTGGATGGCCTGCAGGTCTTCATCAACGAGGTCATGCCGGCGTTCAAGGCGTAGGCTCCGGACGCGAGCGTTCTTCGATACACGGCCCCAGGAGAGGTGCCTCTACCGGGGGCGAACGGAATGACGCTCGCATCAGTCAGCGCGGTGCTGGTGTGACGCCACCAGCGCGAGCACAAACCCGATGATCGAAGTGGCAAAGAGCACTCCGATCCAACCGAAGAGCTGCATCGGTTCGATCGGCCCGCTGCCGCGTTCACCAAGATGTTGGAGATGGCTGAAGAAGCTGGCGTAGAACATACACACAGTGAAACCCCACGCACCGCAGAGCGGTCCAACCCGCGGCGCCGCCGACAACGCGACCCGACCGCCCCAGAGGAGGAGCCCCACGGCGATGTAGTCGACCACCCACCACGGCCACCACTCCCAGTTACCCCAGTTACGCCGCACCTCAGCAACCGCGAGAAACAGACCGAAGCCGATTGCCAGGCGCGCGCTCCAAACCAGAACCGGAACTCGACGAGTACTCATGCCGCTCTCAGCGTGGGCGGTCGATATCACGTTGGAGTATGGGAGCGAAATCGCCCGTCTTCGCCTCGAACCGGCGTTTCGATCGCAAGCGTGAATCGTGAGTCGTGAGTCGTGAGCCGTAAGTAGTGAATTGTGAGTCCCGCCCGCCATGCAGGCGGGACGCCTGCACCTACCGGGTCGGTTGGGTTGTGAGGCCTGGATTAGCCACAGTCGTGTGATCGCCCAGTCCATACTCACCAGCACCAATCCCCGCCCGTCAATTGAATCGTTGCCGAGCGGTTGGTAAGACCTCGCAGCGACGCGTTCATCCATGGACTACAAACACACCCTCAACCTGCCCAAGACCGACTTCCCGATGCGGGCCAATCTCTCGCAACGCGAGCCCGAGATGCTGGCGCGTTGGGAAGCGATGCGCATCTACCACCGCATGCAGGAGGCCAATGCCGGCAAGCCGAAGTTCATCCTGCACGACGGGCCGCCCTACGCGAACAACAACATCCATCTCGGCCAAGCGCTCAACAAGATTCTCAAGGACTTCATCGTCAAGCTCAAGGCGATGTCCGGCTACCTCTCGCCGTACATTCCCGGTTGGGATTGCCACGGCCTACCGATCGAGCTGCAGGTGGAGAAGAAGCTCGACAAAGGCAAGGCGTCGATGGATCCCGCGGAGATCATCCGCCGCTGTCGCGAGCATGCGCTGCACTTCGTCGACGTGCAGCGCGAGGAGTTCAAGCGTCTCGGTGTGTTCGGCGACTGGGAGCATCCGTACCTCACGCTCGATCCGGAGTACGAAGCCACCGAGGTGCGCGAGCTGGGCCGCTTCATGGCATCGGGGGTCCTCTATCGCCGCAAGAAGCCGGTGTACTGGTGCCCGTCGTGTGTGACCGCGCTCGCCGAAGCGGAGGTCGAGTACGCGGATCACAAGTCGCCGTCGATTTACGTCGCCTTCAAGGTTGTCGAGCCGTTGCCGGCGAACCTGGCATCGCTGCGCGGTCGCGACGTGTCGGTGATCATCTGGACGACTACTCCATGGACATTGCCGGCCAACTTGGCGATCGTATTTCATCCCGAGTTCGAATACGTCGCGATTGAGATCGGTGAGAAGGTGTACCTGGTCGCGCGGGGACTGCTCGATGCGACGGCGCGCGCGTTGAGCTGGAGCAATCCGCGTGAGC
>JBGOUW010000442.1:0-4295 GCA_041477755.1 Binatia bacterium | reverse complement strand
CAGCGTTCGCGGCGGCGTTGTGGTCCGTCTCGGGGTGAGCGTCGCTGTCGGCGTGCTGGTCGCGGTCTCCGTCCGGGTAGCGGTAGCGGTCGGTCGTCGCGTGTGCGGCGGTTTGTCGCAGTCAGTTCCAATACAGTTGATCGCCACGGCGAAGGGCTGGATGCCAACGCCAAGACTGCCGCGCCCGATTCCGTTCACCAAATCGAGCACGTCAACGGTGTCGGAGTCGAAGTTCGCGACGTACGCGGTGTCGCCGTCGTGCGTAACGGCGATGCCGAACGGCCGTACGCCAACGGTGAACTGACCGGTGACCTGGTTGGTGGCGGTCTCGATCACCTCCACGTCGCCGGCTTCGGTGACCACGTACGCGAAGGCGCCGTTCGGATTCACCGCAATGCCGCCCGGTCGCCCGGCGATGCGAATTGTGGTGATGACCGCGTTGGCCGCGGTGTCGATCACCGACACGTTCCACGAGCGGAAGTTGGTGACGTAGACGGTGCGGCCGTCGGGCGTGATCGCCAGGCGGTTCGGATTGCGCAGCACCAACACGTTGGCCGTGACGGTGTTGGTCGCGGTGTCGATCACCGACACGGTGCCGGGCTCTGACGTGAACGAGTTGGTGACGTACGCGAAGGCGCTGTCGGGCGTGATCGCAACCGCGTTAGGACCATCGCCGACGAGGATCGTATCAGTGACTTCGTTGCTGGCGAGGCGGACGCGGGAAACCGACGCGGTGCCGCGATTGGAAACGTACGCGAACGCACCGTTGGGCGCGGTGGCGAGGCCGACGGGTCCGGTGCCCACCGCGATCGTTGCCGTAACTGCATTGATTCGAGTGTCGACGACGGACACCGAATCGGAACGGAAATTGGCGACATAGACGGTGATGCCGTCAGGGCTGATCGCAATGCCGTCGGGATTGCTGCCGACTGGGATCGTGGCGACGAGGGTCTGGTCGCTGATGTCGATCACCGACAGGGAGTCGGAGCCGAGGTTGGCGACGTACGCGAACGGAGCGGCGAGCGCTCCGTGACGACTCATCGCGACGAGTGCGGCGATGAGAACCGCAGCGCACCGCGGTCTGATGCTGAATGCAGTCATGGCCTTCCCTCCTCGCACGACCGGTACGGCTTGGTCGTGCGCCCCTGATGGCCTGCGTGAGTCTCTCGGCTGTATTGGCAAGTCGCATACCAGAAGCAGGAGTGCGCCGTGGGAAGTGAAGACGCCTGAGTCGATCGACGAACTGCGGCGCTGGTGCGTGAGCCTGGCGATCGTGCCTTGCGCTCACGCGGCTGCCTGACCTCGACGGCGGGTGGCGGCGTAGGTATGCTGGCGCGCGATGACGAGGCGGGGGAGGCGACGATGAATCTCGGGGAACTCTTTGGCGCCTGGGCGCCATCGCTCGGGTTCGGTGGCGTGGCGGGTGTGATCGTAGGGTACACGGCGAAGAAGGTCACCAAGCTGGTGGCGATCGCGCTGGGTGCCGTGTTCATCCTGATCCAGGTGCTGGCCTACAAGCGACTGATCACGGTCAACTGGGAGGCGGTGCAAAGCACGGCCGAGGGCGTGTGGGTGGACCCCAAGGGGCTGACTCTCGCCGATCACGCGTGGGCTATTCTGTCCGCAAATCTACCCTTCGGTGCCGCGTTCGTGGCGGGCTTCGCGATTGGCTTCAAACTCGGATAGCGAGTCGACGGGCGAAGGTTGAAAGTCGGAGGGTAGGACAGCTGGTGTCGACTGCGTTGAAGAATTTGATTGATCTGCTCGACCTTGAAGAACTCGAGGTCAACATCTTTCGCGGGGTGAGTCCGAAGGAAGACCGACAGCGGGTCTTCGGTGGGCAAGTCGCCGGCCAAGCGTTGGTGGCCGCGGGTCGGACGGTGAGTGAAGGTTGTATCCATTCGTTGCACGCATACTTTCTGCGGCCGGGCGATCCGAAGATCCCGATCCTCTACGAAGTCGATCGCATTCGCGACGGTAAATCGTTCACCAGCCGCCGCGTCGTTGCGATCCAGCATGGGCACGCCATCCTGCACTTGTCGGCGTCGTTCCATCGGATCGAGGACGGGCTCGATCACCAGACGCCAATGCCGCAGGTGCCGCCGCCGGAAAGTTTACCGACGTTTCAGGAACGGCTGCGGCCGTTTCGCGAACAGCTCGGCGCCTGGGTCGATCGCGAGCGGCCGATCGACATGCGCATGTGCGATCCGATCGACAGCCGACCGGATACGTGGCGCAGTCCGGAGGCCTACATCTGGCTGCGCGCCGATGGCCGCTTGCCCGACGATCCGATGCTGCACGCCTGCGTGGTTACCTACGCATCGGACATGACGCTGCTCGACAGCACGCTGCGGCCGCACGGTCTGACTTGGGCGCCCGATCGCAAGATCATGAGCGCCAGTATCGATCATGCGATGTGGTTCCACCGCCCGTTCCGCGCCGACGAGTGGATGCTCTATGCGCAAGTGAGCCCATCGGCGTCGTACGCACGCGGACTGGCCACGGGAAGCATCTTCTCGCACGACGGCCGCTTGCTGGTTTCGGTGGCGCAAGAAGGCTTGATCAGGAAGTTGGAGTAGGGCGACAACTCGGCGGCGCAGAAAAATGCTTGGCACGTGGTTTCCCTCGGGGCTACACTCGCGCACAATTGTTCGGGCGAGATGAATGATGATCCCCCATGGGTAACCCACCACTCAGACGGTTTGGCTTAGTCGGCTTTCTGCTCGCCAGCCTGATGGTGGTGACTTCGCTGCCACTCCCGAATGCGGCGCAGGCGACGACTAAGCCGAGACTCGTTCAGCGAAGATATCTCCGCGCCACGTCGGGTAGCAGCCTCAGCGTGAAGTTGTTGCGGCCAACCACGGCCGGCAATCTGATCGTTGCCTACGTCGTGTGGGACAACAACGGTTCGGTTTCCCTGGCTGATTCCAAAGGGTACGCGTACATCAACGCCGTCGGTCCGACGCAATCCAGTGGCGACAGTACCAACGCTGCGATCTTCTACGCCCAGGTCGTCGTCGGTGGCACCGACACGGTCACGGCGAATTTCGCGACCGCGATCACCACTCGTGGTGTTCTCTACGTCTATGAATACTCGGCTATCGATTGGATCGCACCGTTCGAGGCGGCGGTTGCGGCTTCGGGATCGTCTTCCTCAATGGATAGCGGTGTCCTGACTACCGGGGCCGTCAATTCGCTGTTGTTCACTGGCGGTGCATCCAACAAACTGGTTACGCGAGCGGGCCAAGGCTATCGGACCCTATCTCGTACTTACGGCAACCTGATCGCAGACCGGGTCACCGCTCCAGCTGGCTCCTACAACGCCACCGGCACGCAGATCGGCACTGCCTGGATCATGCAATCGGCCGCGTTCCAGGCGATCGGCAACGACACCATTGCCCCGAGCGTACCGACGAATCTGCAGGCTTCGAACATCGCATCCAATGCGGCGACGATCGCTTGGGCGGCAAGCGCCGATGATACCGGCGTCGCTGGCTACAAGGTGTTCAGAAACCGCATCCAGATCGCGACGACGACGCAGACCTCCTACACTGATCTCGGCCTCGTACCCCTCAAAACCTATACCTATGCGGTTGCTGCATACGACGGCGCTGGCCACGTCTCTGCCAGAAGTCGTCCGCTGCTGAGCGTCAATACGCCCAGCAACCCACCACCGAACACGAACACCGCCTATCCGCTGAAGGTGAGCGCGAACGGGCGCTACCTGGTGGATCAGAACAACGTGCCGGTGTTGCTCACCGGCGATTCGCCGCAGGCGTTGACGGTCAATCTCTCGGAAGCCGAGGCCGACGCGTTTTTCGCCGATCGCCAAGCCGCGGGCTTCAATGTGGTCTGGGTCAACCTGCTGTGCGCCACCTACACCGGCGGGCGCGCCGATGGCAGCACCTACGACGGCATCGTGCCGTTCATCACGCCCGGCGATCTCGCCACGCCCAACGAGGCCTTCTTTACCCGCGTCGATCACATGCTCACCCTCGCCGCGCAGCATGGCCTCACCGTGCTGCTCGATCCCGCCGAGACCGGCAGCTACCTCAGTGTGCTGAACGCCAACGGCGTCACCAAGGCGCGCACCTACGGCCGTTACCTCGGCACACGCTACCGCAGCGTCGACAACATCATCTGGATGAGCGGCAACGATTTCCAAAGTTGGCAGTCGCCCGGCGACGACGCGGTGGTGCAGGCAGTGGCGCGCGGCATCCACGACACCGACGAGCGCCACATTCACACCGTTGAGTTGGACTATCTCGTCAGTGGCTCGCTCGATGACGCGAGCT
>JBGOUW010000490.1:0-3818 GCA_041477755.1 Binatia bacterium | reverse complement strand
CTGGAGAAGCAGGGCCAGGAGGAGTTGCTCGCCAGCGACCCCATGCCTCGGCTGCTCGCCGGCGTGCCACAGGCACGCGACATCACCTTCTCGCCGCCGGTCCAAGTGCCCGGCTTGGAACGGCCCGACCACGCACCCGCCGCCGCCGCCGCGGCCCAGCCCCCCTCGCCGTTCGGCAGCCCTGGTCGCTACTAGCCCCAACGTGACAATAGGAGATTCACCACGAAGGCACGAAGGTCGGGCGCCGGAAGGGCGGGACGCAAAGGGTGGCCCCTCGATACGAAGCCCTCGGCTTCTACTCGGGGCTGCTACTCGGGGAAACGGTTGTTTTTTTCACGGTCTCCCAAAATCCCTGCTTCCTTCGTGCCTTCGTGGTGAAAATTCCGTCCGATCAAGGCTGGAGTTACACCTTCGGCGAATCAGATTGACTCCCCAATGTGATTCACGTAGCGTTCGCCGCAGAGAAGATTGAAACGCACATACCTTATCCAGAGTGGCGGAGGGACTGGCCCGTTGATGCCACAGCAACCGGGTCCGACGAGAGTCGGGATCTGGTGCTAACTCCTGCTGGAGCCCGCAAGGGACCCGGATAGATAAGGTGAGAGACTGAAAAGCCTCCTCCTGTCACCGGGGGGAGGTTTTTTTTGGTGCGCCAAGTCGCGAAGGACAATGAGCGGTCGCCAGACGACATGCGAAGCTGACCAAGCTGCCCAAGCCGCCATGGACCGTGAGCGGCTGCGCAATGGCCGTGTCCTGGTCGTCGGAGCCGGCGGCCTGGGGTGCCCGGCAGCATTGGCCCTGGCGCTGGCGGGCGTGGGCACCATCGGGCTCATCGATCCCGACCGGGTCGAGCTGTCGAATCTGCACCGCCAGATCCTGCACACTGATGCCGACATTGGCATCGCGAAAGTCGAGTCAGCCCGCGCGAAGCTCGCGGCATTGAATCCCGCGGTGACCGTTCGTTCAATCGAGGAGCGTCTGACCGCGAACATCTTGCCGGCGCTGTTTCGCCAGTTCGACTTCGTCATCGACGGCACCGACACCGCGGCAAGCAAGTTTCTGATCAACGACGGCGCCGTCTTGACCGGGACGCCTTACTCGCACGCCGGCATCCTCGGATTCCGCGGCCAGACCTTCACGGTGATACCGCACCGGAGCGCGTGCTACCGCTGTTTGTTTCCAACTCCACCGCCCGCAGACGAAATTCCGACCTGTCAGGAAGCCGGGGTGATCGGCATGGTGGCCGGCGCCATCGGGGCAATGCAGGCGGCCGAAGCAATCAAGTTTCTGCTGGGACGCGGCGATCTGCTGACCAACCGCTTGCTGACGTTCGATGCGCTTACCTCGCGTTGGCGTATCATCGCGTTGCGGAGCAATCCGCAATGCCCCCTGTGCAGTGCGCGCCCAACGATTCAATCGCTCGTGGCGGAGGCCGACGCGGCATGGCCCGAGTTGACGGTTGGTGGCGGATTACGGGTTTCCTCTTCCAGTGGAGATCGTCGATGAACATGGCCACCATGCTGTTTTCCACCAGATTCCCTGTTCCCTGTAGGGGCGACGCATGCGTCGCCCTCGCATTGGCGTGTCCACCGCGGAGACGGAGGGCGATGCATGCATCGCCCCTACGCTTCAGAGAAGATCGCATGTTACCGACATTTGCGAAACACGACACTAGCGAAGGGAGCGTCGACCAGCCCCAGCGGCGTGAGCGTCAACCAGCCGAAGCGGCGTGAGCGCGAGATTGAAAAAGGAGTAGCCATGAGTTGCGTTACCGGATTACGTTGTCGCGAGTGCGGCCAGCCGTACCCGATTGAGCCGCTGCACGTGTGCGAGACCTGCTTTGGTCCGCTCGAAGTCGTGTACGACTATGCCGCGGTCGCGCGCACGTTGACGCGCGAGGCGATCGCGCAACGCCCGCGCAATCTCTGGCGCTATCGCGAATTGCTGCCGGTCAGTGGCGAGCCGCGCATCGGTCTGCACTCGGGGTTTACACCGCTGGTCCGCGCCGATCGCCTCGCCACCGTGCTGGGCGTCACCGAGCTGTACATCAAGGACGATTCGGTGAACCATCCGACGTTCTCCTACAAAGACCGCGTGGTCTCGGTGGCGATCTCGAAGGCCATCGAATTCGGCTTCGACACGGTATCGTGCGCCTCGACCGGCAACCTCGCCAACAGCGTGTCGGCGCACGCCGCGCGCGCAGGACTGAACTGCTTCATTTTCATTCCGCACGATCTCGAGAGCGGCAAAGTCGTCGGCTCGGCGATCTACGGGCCGCGCACCATCGCGATCCGCGGCAACTACGACGACGTCAACCGCCTGTGCAGCGAGGTCGCCGACAAGTATGGCTGGGCTTTCGTCAACATCAACATCCGGCCATACTACACCGAGGGTGCGAAAACTTATGGCTTCGAGGTGGCGGAACAACTCGGTTGGCGGCTGCCGCAGCACATCGTCGTCCCAACCGCGGGCGGGACGATCCTGCCCAAAGTGGCCAAGGCATTCCACGAGTTCGTGCAGCTCGGCCTCGTGGAGAACACGCCGGTGAAGATCTACTCGGCGCAAGCGGCGGGATGCGCGCCGGTGATCAACGCGCTGCACCGCGGCAGCGATCTGATCACACCGGTGAAGCCGAACACGATTGCCAAGTCGATCGCCATCGGCAACCCCGCCGATGGCTACTACGTGCTACAAGCCGTGCGTGAATCGGGCGGCTGGGGCGAGGCAGTGACCGACGCCGAGATCGTCGACGCGATCAAGCTGCTCGCGCGCACCGAAGGCATCTTCACCGAACCCGCCGGCGGCACCACCGTCGCCGTCACCAAGAAGTTGATCGAGCAAGGCCGTATTCCGCGCAACGAGTCGATCGTCATCAGCATCACCGGCAACGGCTACAAGACGCTGGAGGCCGTGCGCGACAACGTCGAGCAGCCCTTCACCATCGACGCCCGGCTCAGCGACTTCGAACAACTGTATCGCCAACTGAACACCGCGCCCGCGGCGGCGCGCGCGTGATTCACCACGACTTGGAGGAGAGGTATCCATGAGCATTCACGTTCGTATTCCCACACCGCTGCGCCGCTTCACCAACGGGGCCGACGAAGTTGGCACCAACGGCGCCACCATCGGCGCCGTCGTCAACGACCTGGAGCAGCAGTATCCCGGCATCAAAGAGCGACTCTGCGACGACGCCGGTAACGTCCGCCGCTTCGTCAACATTTACGTCAACGGCGACGACATCCGGTTTCTCAACCACCTCGAAACGCCGGTCAAGGACGGCGACGAAGTCTCCATCGTCCCGGCTATCGCCGGGGGGTGAGATGTCGCTTCGCCCGCACAGCGCTGAAGCGCGGGAGCACGCCGCTCCGGCCGCGAGCAATCCGCCACGCCGCGCGCTCTCCGTACTCGACCTCATCGGCAACACGCCGTTGGTCGAGATTGCACGCTTGCGCGATGCGTTTCGCACCAAGCAGGGGCGCGCGATCTCGCCCAAGGTCCGCATCTACGCCAAGCTCGAAGGCTTCAACCCGGGTGGTTCGGTGAAAGACCGCCCGGCGCTGTGGATGCTGCGCGAAGGCATTCGCGCGGGCCAGTTGACGGCGGGCAAAGTCATCCTCGATTCCACCTCGGGCAACACCGGCATCGCGCTCGCTATGATCGGCGTGGCGCTCGGCTATCCGGTCGAGCTGGTGATGCCAGCCAATGTCAGCCGCGAACGCAAAACGATCATCGGCGCGTTTGGCGCGCAGATTCACTACAGTGACCAACTGGAGGGCTCGGACGGCGCCATCCGCATGTGCCGCAAGGTCTTGGCGGAG
>JBGOUW010000015.1:0-20129 GCA_041477755.1 Binatia bacterium | reverse complement strand
GACCTCGAACGGGTTGCGCTCGATCGGCGTACCGCTCCGGTCGAGGACGCGTTTGACCGACAGCGGCGTCGCCTTGAGGCCTTGATTGGCGAGCACGCCGTACGCCCGCGCGATTTCCAGGGGGGTCACCTCCACCGCACCGAGGGCCAGCGACGGCACCGCGGGCAAGGGGCTGGTGATGCCGAGTCGCTGCGCCACGTCGCGCACGGCGGGAATGCCCAGGTCGCGCGCCAGATGCGAGGTCGCCGCATTGAGCGAGAACTCGAGCGCATGGCGCACGCTGACTTGGCCGAAGTAGCGGTTCTTGTAGTTCGCCGGCGACCACACCTGGTTGTCGAACGCCCACTCGAACGGCTCATCGTCGAGCGTCGAGGCCGGAGTAATGACCGGACCGCCGTCGGCGGTGCGCAGGAACGCGGTGAGGTAGACGAACGGCTTGAACACCGAACCCGGTTGCCGCTGCGACTGCACGACGCGGTTGAACTGCGTGGAGCGGTAGTCGCGCCCGCCCATCATCGCCTTGATCTCGCCCGTCTGCGGCTGCAGCGCGATCAGCGCACCCTGCAGCGCCTCGGTCGGCTTGTCGCTGCGCAATCGTTTGTGGTTCTTCTCCAGCTCCTCGAGGCCGTGGCGCAGCGTCTCTTCGGACGCGCGCTGCATCTGCATGTCGAGCGTGGTGAAGATGCTGAGACCCTCCGAGGTCAAGACCGACACCGGGTAGGTGCGCGCCAACTCTTGGCGGAGGAAGTCGACGAAGTAGGGCGCGTCGTTGCCGGCAGGCTTGGGCGCGGCCAAGCGCAACGGCTCGGCGATGGCTTGAGCGTACTGTTCGTCGGTGATGTCGCCCCGCTTGTGCATCAGCGACAGGCCGTAGTTCCGCCGCCGCAGCGCGCGGTCGGGATCGCGAAATGGCGAGTAGCGATTGGGCGCCTTGATTACCGCGGCGAGCAACGCCATCTCGGCCACCGACAAGTCCGCGAGTGGCTTGGCAAAGTAGAAGTTCGCGGCTTCCCACACGCCGAAGATTCCCTGCGCCCCGCGCTGACCGAGGTAGATTTCGTTGAGATACGCTTCGAGGATCTCACGCTTCGAGTAGCGGCGCTCGACAACCAGCGCCATCGCAAACTCTTTCAGCTTGCGATTCACGCTGCGTTCCGGTGTGAGGAGAAAATTTTTCACCAGTTGCTGCGTCAGGGTGCTGCCACCCTGCACCGTCTGGCCACTGCGCAGATTGACCCACAGCGCGCGCGCGATGCCGAGGGGATCGACCCCGTGGTGCTCGTAGAAATGCTGATCTTCGATCGCCATAACCGCGCGCACCAGCAACGGTGGTACTTCGTCGAGGGTGACGAGGCGCCGCTCCTCCCAGATGTTCTCGTACAAACCGGTGATCAGCTCAGGTTCGAGCTCAACCTCGAACAATTCGTCGTGGGTGTCGAGATCCTCGATACGGGTCACCATCGATCCGGCCCGCAGCAATCGAATGCGCGCGCCGGTGCGGGGCCCGCTCGCCAGCAGAGAGTCGTGCAGATAAATGTCGGTGGTGTTGACCCCCAGCGCAAACTCACCCTTGTGCGTCGGCTCGCCGTTCACTTGGTGGTAGTTCAGGCGTTGCAGACGATCGCTGAGGCCGATGCCGTCGAGGTCCAGTCCGGCGAAGATCAGACACGAGTCCGAGTAGATCTTCGACGGGAAGTCCCACCGCTTGCCGGCAAACTTCTCAGCGACGATCGTGTCGAGTTGGCGGAAGTACGGAACCGCGAGAATCGCGGCAACACCGACGACCCCGACGAACAGGACCAGCACGCCGAGTATGAGCCGTCGCAGCATGACGGAAACCAGCGGGCCGGGAATCCGTTCGGATTCCCGGCCAGGCTAGCGGTTGCTCAGGTTACTTGCCCGGTTTGACTGCTAGGAAAATGGTGTTGTCGCCGCGGCGCACCAGGAACAGCAAACTCTTGCCCTTGCCGGCATCGAGCGCTTTGCGATACGAGGCGATGTCCTTCACCGGCTCGCGGTTGACCTCGACGATGACGTCGCCGCGGCGCAAACCGGCATCATCCGCCGGGCTCCCAGGTTCGACCGCGGAGACCACGACACCCTTGATGTCCTCGCCCAGGCCGAGGCTTTCCGCAATCTCCGGCGTGAGCGGCTGCACCGTGAGGCCGAAGTCTTGCGTGCCTTTGCCGGCCACCGCGATTTCTTCTTCCTTCAGCTCGCCGATTTTCACCGACAACGTTTCGGTCTTCTTGCCGCGCAGGAGTTTCACCGGCACGCTGCGGCCGATCGGCGTACGCGCGACCTGCAGTGGCAACTCGTTGGAGTCTTTGATCGGCTTGCCGTCGAACTCGACGATGACGTCGCCGACCTTGACGCCGGCAGCCGCGGCCGGGCCGTCCTTCATCACGTCGGCCACCAACGCACCGTGGGCGTCTTCCAAGCTCATCGACTCGGCGATCTCCGGCGTCACCTTCTGGATCAGAACGCCGAGCCAGCCGCGACTGACGCGTCCCTTCTCCTGCAACTCGGGCAACTCCTCCTTGGCGATGTTGATCGGCGTGGCGAAACCGATGCCGATGCTGCCACCGGAGCGGCTGTAGATGGCGGTGTTGATGCCCACCACTTCACCCTTCAAGTTGATGAGCGGGCCGCCGGAGTTACCTGGATTGATAGCAGCGTCGGTCTGAATGAAGTTATCGTAGCTCCCCTGACCGATGAAGCGCTTCTTGGCGCTGACGATACCGGCGGTCACGCTATGGTCGAGTCCGAACGGGCTGCCGATCGCCATCACCCATTCACCCACGCGCAAAGCATCGGAATCTCCCAGCGTCGCCGGCACCAAGTCGGACGCGCCGTCGATCTTGATCACGGCAATATCCGTCTTGGGGTCGCGGCCGACAACCTTTGCCTTGTATTCCTTCTCGGTCGCGAGCAGGACGACGATGTCTTCGGCGTTCTCGACGACGTGGTTGTTGGTCAAGATCAGCCCATCGCGATTGATGATGAAGCCGGAACCCAAGCTCTTCTGCTTAAACGGTTGGTGCGGCATCGGGCCAAAGAATCGCTCGAACGGTTCCCAGAATTCATGGAACTGATCGCCTTCGCCACCACCACCGCCCCCACCGCCGCCGAACGGACTGCGCGGACCACCGGGACCGGGACCACCCGGTCCACCGGGGCCGCCTGGTCCACTCGGCCCGCGCCGCGTTGGCACTTCTGGCGTGGACGTGGTCGAGATGTTGACGACGGAGGGACTGAGCTGCTCCGCGAGCCGCGCGAAATCGGGCAATCCCGACAACGCGGAGGTGGTGGCGGGCGCGCCAGCGACCGGTGGTGCTGGCGCCGCGTCGGTCTTCGGCGTTTCTTCCTTCTCGCCCCAGAAGCTGATGGCGTGCGCGACGGGTGCGCCGACGAGCGCGGTGCCCATCAAGGCGCCCACGATCAACCGTCTAACGCGGCTCCCCGTTGGGGATGGCCGCTCGTGCGAACTCATGACTCCTCCTTCACTGAACTCGATTGCGGATGTGCGGCGGGGCCACCGCGGGCTCAGCGCCGACGTGCAGACTCAACGTAGCGCATGCGCAGGTCGTACAACATCCCCTCCAGCAGGTTGTGTTCGGCGCTATCAAGATTGCCCTTGGTCTTTTCCTGCAGGATGCCGAGAATGTCGATCATCTGTCGGGCGGCGCCCAGATCGGTGGCGCCCGAGTTGTCGATCGGGTTCGGAATCTCGCCCAAGTAGGCCAGCGCCTGCGTACTGAGGCTGACTATGAACGTGGAGAAATTCATCTCGACGTCCGCCGGCGCCTCCGCACTCGCGGGGACAGCGACTGGCTCCGGCGCGTGCGGGGGCAGCGGCGGGCTCTCCGCGTCAGCGACGTCGCTCCGCGTGTCGCCCGACTCCGCAAAGCGGCGCCGATCCTGCACCTTGAATCCGCGCTCCGCTTCCTTTTCCTCGTCTTTGCTAGTCATCGTAGAGATTCGGCCACCACAGTCGGCACCGCGCGCAATCGGCGCGACACTGAGGGATCATGCTCAGGTGGGATCACGCCGCCATCGCTCTGAGCCGGCGAATGCGCTCTTCCATCGGCGGATGTGTACTAAAAAACCGGCTGAAGGACTTCCCGGTCAGTGGGCTGACGATGAACAGGTGAGCGGTCTGAGGATTCGCCGCGAGCGGGATGCGCTGCGAAGCGACCTCGAGCTTTTCGAGCGCCGAGGCCAACCCCAGCGGGTTGTGCGTGAGCCGGGCGCCAGTGGCGTCCGCTTCGAATTCGCGCGAGCGTGAAATGGCCAACTGGATCAACGTTGCGGCAATCGGCGCTAGAATGGTCATGGCGAGCAACCCGAGCACCCCGCCGCCGCCCTCGTCGCGCTCATCGCGCTGTACACCGCCGAAGATAGCCGCCCAGCGCAGCATGTTCGCCACCATCATCACCACACCCGCCAGCGTGGCGGCGACGGATCCGATCAGAATGTCGCGGTTCTTCACATGCCCGAGCTCGTGCCCCAGCACCGCTTCAAGCTCTTGCGGCGTGAGGACGCGCAAGATGCCTTCGGTCACCGCCACCGCCGCGTGCTCCGGGTTGCGACCGGTGGCAAACGCGTTCGGCGCGTCGGAGGCGATGATGTACACGCGTGGCATCGGGAGGCCGCTTTGCGCACACAGATTGTTGACGATGCGATACAGCTCCGGGGCTTCGTTCATATCGACCGGGCGGGCGCCATACATCGCCAACACGATCTTGTCCGAAAACCAGTAGCTCCCGAAGTTCATCATCGCGGCGAACACAAACGCGATGGTCATCCCTTGACTGCCGCCCACGTACTGGCCGATCGCCATGATCAGGCCAGTCATCAGACCTAGCAATACGATGGTCTTCAGGCCGTTGGACATCGACACTCCTTCTGCGCTGGTTAGACGCTGAACTGAGACTTTTATTTGACCATCCAGAGCGATTTAGCGCAGAGTAGCGATGGCGCGAAACGTAATATGCACCCCCCACCTTGTCAAGGCAGTGCGGCGGGCGTGTCCCGCACCATCGCGGCTGACGACGATTGAGTTGTCAACGATGCCGCTGCTCGCCACCTCGCTGCGCGCGATGACCGATCCGAGCTTTCGCGATCGCCTGCGGTGGGCGGTGCGCGTGCGCTGGCTGGTCATCGTCGGCTTCCTCGGCCTTGGCGTGCTGGCGCACGCCGGCGGGTTGTTTGTGTCGCTGCTGCCCTGCCTGCTCGCCGCCGGCGCGGCCACGGTGATGAACACCCTCAATCACTGGAGTGTCGCTCGCTGGCAGTGGGTGTTGCCCGTAACCCTCGCGGCGCTGAGTGTCGATCTCATCGGCATCACCTACGTCACGCTGCACACGGGCGGTGTCCACAGCCCGTTCATCAGCATGTACGTCTTGCAGGTGCTCGCCACCGCCATGCTGGTGGACACCGCCGTCGCCGCGGTGACCGCAGCGCTGGCCGGGGCGCTGTTTGGCGCGGCGCTCACGGTCGATGCCCTCGGTGTCTATCACGGTCAGCCGGTTGGTCCGCCCGCCATCGAGCACTCCGCGGTATACCGCGTCGCCTGGTCGGCATTCTTCTTCTATGCACTCGGTCTGCTGGTCTACTTGGGCGGGTACATCTCACAGCGTCTCGGCGCCAGCGAGCGAGACCTGGCGGAGAAGAACCGCCGTCTCGAGGATGCGGTCGCGCAACTGGGCACCACCAACCGTGAGCTCGTGAGCGCCTACGAGCGTCTGAAGCAAACCGAAGCGCACCTGATCCAATCGGAAAAGATGCACGCGCTCGGGCAACTGGTTGCAGGGGTCGCGCACGAGCTGAACAATCCGATCAGCTTTGTCTCCGCCAACATCGAGCACCTGCGCCTCTACGTAGATCGCCTCACCCAACTGCTCAACGCCTATGATGTCGCCGATCTGCCGGCCGCCGCGCGCGACCGGATCGCGACGCTGAAGCAGGAGCTACGTCTCCCCGAACTGCTGGCCGACCTCCCCGGCCTCCTCAACGACTGCGAGGAGGGCGCACAGCGCACGAAACGCATCGTCACCGAGCTACGCACGTTCTCCCGCAGCGACGAGTACGACCGCTGGCGGCGCATCGACGTCCATCAGTGCATCGAGAGTACGCTGGCGCTGCTGAGTTACCGGCTCAAAAACCACGTCGCGGTGCATCGTGACTTCGGCAACTTGCCGGAAATTGAATGTCTACCCGGTCAGATCAACCAGGTGCTCATGAACTTGCTCGCCAATGCCGCTGATGCGGTTGGCAACGCCGGCAATATCTGGCTGACCACGCGCGCCAGCACATCGGCCACCACCAATGATCAGCCCGAGATCACCATCAGCGTGCGTGACGACGGCGGCGGGATCGCACCGGCCGCTCAAGCCCACATCTTCGACCCGTTCTTCACCACGAAGGACGTCGGCAAGGGCACCGGCTTGGGCTTGAGCGTCTCGTACAGCATCGTCGCCCGCCACAACGGATCGCTCCACGTCGAGTCGGAACCGGGCCACGGGGCGACGTTCGTGCTGCGGCTTCCTGTGCAGCAGCCTCCCGCCGCGGCGTGACGCGTCAGCTGTCGCCGCGCACGTCCAACGCGTCGCGCAGGCCGTCACCGAGCGCGTAGAACCCCGCGACGGTCAGGATCAACGCGAGGCCCGGAAAGATCGTCAGATGCGGCGCGATCAGCAAGAACCCGCGCGCCTCGTTGATCATCGCGCCCCACGACGGCGTCGGCGGCTGGACACCGAGCCCGAGAAAACTCAGCCCGGCTTCCGCCAGCACCGCACCCGCCAAGCCGAACGTCGCCTGCACCACCAGCAAGGGCAACACTTGCGGGGCGAGGTGCCTTCCAATGATCCGCAGCGGCGTAGCCCCGAGGCCGCGCGCCGCGGCGACGAATTCGCGCTCCCGCAGCGACAGCACCTCGGCACGCACCATCCGTGCGTAGCCGGTCCAGCTGATCACGCAGAGCGCCAGCACGACGTGGCGCACACTCGGACCCAGCACCGCCGACACCGCGATCGCCAGCAGCAGACCGGGAAACGCGAGCAGCACGTCCACCACGCGTAAACACACCTCGTCGACCCAGCCACCGCGGTAACCCGCGACCAGACCGATCGCCAAGCCGAGCACCACTGACACCAACGCGGTGACCACCCCCACGAACAGCGAGACTCGGGACCCGTACATCACGCGACTCATCAAATCCCGGCCGAGTGCATCTTGACCGAACGGATGGTCGGGCGATGGCGGCCGCAATCCTTCGTCGAGGCGCTGGGTGGTGGGGCTGTGCGGTGCCAGCGCGGGCGCGAACACCGCGACGCCAGCCAACGCCGTCACCAGCACGAAACCCGCAAGCAGCAGCGGGCGCACCCGTTGCCGCTTCACGCCGGTTCTCCCCCCAATCGGACCCGTGGGTCGACCCAAGCGTAGAGCAGGTCGAGCACCAGATTGAGTGCGACATACGTCAGCGCGATCACCAACACGCAGCCCTGCACCAACGGATAGTCGCGGGTCTGAATGGCAAGCAGCAGGAGTCGCCCAATCCCGGGCCAACTGAAGATCGTCTCGGTGATGATGGCGCCGCTCAACAACGCGCCGGCCTGCAAGCCCACCGCGGTGATTACCGGCAGGAGCGCGTTCGGCAGCGCGTGGACCACGACGGCACGGGCGCGGCCGGCACCCTTCGCGCGTGCGGTGCGCACGAACTCCTCGTGCAAGCGCTCCAGTAGCGTCGCCCGCAGCAGGCGCGCCAGCAGCGCGGCCATCCCGATGCCGAGCGTGAGCGCGGGCAGCACCAGGTGCGCGAGTGTGCCGCGCCCCGACACCGGCAGCCAATCGAGCCACACGGCAAAGATCAACATCAGCATCGGTCCGAGCCACAGGCTCGGCACCGCGGCACCGAAGAGCGCTACGCCAGCGCTTGCCAGGTTGACGAACGAGCGCGGCCGCGCCGCCGCCGCAACGCCGAGCGGCACCGCGACCAGCAGCGCCAGCAACAGCGCCGCTGCGGCCAGTTCGATCGTCGCCGGATATCGCGCCACGATCATCCGTCGCACCGGGCGGCTGCTGTGCAAACTGCGGCCGAGGTTCCCGTGCCCCAACCGCCGCAGGTAGCGGCCGTACTGCACCGCAATCGAGCGATGCAGGCCGAGCTGATGGCGCAGCGCCTCCTTGTCGGCAGCCATCGCGGTCTCACCCAACATGGCGTCGACAGGATCGCCGGGAATCACGTGGATCAAGAGAAACACCAGCGTCACCACGCCGAACACCGACAGTCCGGCCAGACCAAGCCGTCGCAACAGGTACGCCGTCACCTCAGCGCTCCTCGATCCAGGCATCACGCAGCGACCGCAGACTTCCGTCGGCGCGCAGCTCGAAGCCGCGCAGGCGAGTATCGAGCACCGCGACGTTGGTATTCCACCACAACGGAATCACCGGCAGCAGTTCGGCAACCCGTTGCTGCGTTTCGGCATAGAGCCGCGCCCGTTCGTCACGATCGAGGGTGTGGCGCGCGCGTTCGGTCAGCGCGTCGACCGAGGCATCGACGAAGCGGCCGCGGTTGTTGCCGACCGGTGGCACCTGTGAGGAGTGACAGGTGAGAAAGTAAATGTCCGGATCAGCCACGCCAACCCACGAGAGCGAATAGATCTGGAAATTGCCGCGCTTGATGTCACCATAAAACGTCCCCCATTCGTAGGAGCGAATGTCGAGGGCGATGCCGACGCGCGCCAGTTGCGCCTGAATGGCCTCGGCGATCCGCTTGCGCAGATCGACGGTGGTGGTCTTGTACGAGAGCCGGAAGCGCGGCGCCGGCCCATCGCCGTCAGGATCGGGATAGCCCGCTTCGTCGAGCAGCTCGGCGGCCCGCTTGGGGTTGTAGCCGTAGGTCGGCACGTCGCCGCTGTACGCCCAATGGCCGGGCGCGAGCAACCCGCTGGCGGGCGTCGCGAGCCCGCGCAACAGCGTGCGGATCAAGGCCTTGCGATCGAGCGCGTAGGCGATGGCGCGCCGGACCCGGATATCGCTCAGCCGCGGATCGCTGAGGTTCAGGCCGAGATACTGAAAGCCGGTGCCGGGCCGCGTGAGCACCTCGGTATGCGGCTGCTGGCGCAACCACGCCACCGCGTCGGGTTCGATCGCACTCTGAATCAGGTCCAACCCACCACGGCGGAACTCGAGCAGGCGAACGAGTCCGTCGGGCACAACCTTGAAGATCACGCCAGCCAAGCGCGCCGGGCGCACCGCGTAGTGTTCGAATCGCACCAAAACCACACGCTCGTCCGGCGCAAACTCGACCAATCGAAACGGGCCCGAGCCCACTGGCGCTGCGATCGCCGTCGTCGGTGATGTCGCCACCGCGCGTGCGGGCAGGATGCCCATCGTGGTGGCGTCGAGAAACGGTGCGAACGCCTCGCGCAAATGGAAACGCACGGTGAGCGGATCCGGCGTGTCGATTGCCTCAATCACGGCTAGTGACACGCCCTTGGGCGAGCGCGAATCTGGCGCACGTACCGAATCGAAGGTGGCCTTCACGTCGGCGGCGGTCACCGGCGTACCGTCGTGAAAGAGCACGCCTTCCCGCAGATGGAACTCGAAAGTGAGCGGATCGGGGGTGTTCCAATCGGCGGCGAGGTGCGGAAAGTAGCGCGCCTGGTCGTCCAGGCGGGTGAGGCCGTCGAAGAGCAGATCGCCAATCTGACTCCCAATGGCGTCAGTGGCGTAGCGAGGATCGAGGGTCACCGGCCCATTGTCGAGCCCGACAACCGCGTAGCCCGGCGGCGCCGTTGAGGCATCGCGCTCGCAACCGGCGATGCATAGCGCCAGGCACAGCGCTCCGCGCGTGACGAGAAATATTGACAGCGCCGAAACGCGTCTGGTACCGTCAAGCATCGTGCGCGACGGGAGCCGCGAAAGCGGCGCCGCGGACGCGGTCGCGGCGGTGGAGGACCATGGTGACACGGCGCAGGGTTCGATTCACTCCCTCATGGGCATTCGCAGCCGCGCTGCTTGCGCTCGCAAGCGCCGCGCGCGCCGACGCACCGCATCGTGCTTCGCACGTTGACCAGAGCCCGTTCACGGTACCGGCCGGCCTCCGCCCCCAGGTCGAGTTCTGGAAGAACATCTTTGCCACCTATTCAACGCACCAGGTGGTGGTCCACGACGCGCTCAACTTGGATCGAGTCTACACGGTTTTGGACTTCCGTCCGCTGGCGGCGGCCGGCATGAGCGAAGTGGAAATCGACCAGGTACGCCACCGCACCGTCGACGATGAGGTCCACAAGATCCGTTCGATCCTCATCCGGCTGCACCAACTCGGCCCGGACTTCCCAGCGGCATCCCACCTCACTGACGAGGAGCGGAAGATATGGGCGCTGTTTGCGCGTGTCAAGGAACCGAACAAATTCCTTCACGCGGCGGAGCCGGATCGTCTACGTACACAGTCGGGGCTGCGCGAGCGCTTCGTTCGCGGGCTCGAAGTAGGCGCACGTTTCTGGCCGGAGATTGAGCGCATCTTCCGCGAAGAGGGCGTGCCGATCGAGCTGACCCGGCTACCGCTGGTGGAGTCGTGCTTCAACATCCACGCGTACTCGAAGGCGGGCGCAGCCGGGGTGTGGCAGTTCATGCCGTCCACGGCGCGGCGGTTCATGCGCGTGGACAACGCCGTGGACGAGCGACGCGATCCGATAGTCGCCGGACGCGCTGCGGCGCGTTACCTGCGCAGCGACTTCGAAGGACTCGGCACTTGGCCACTCGCGATCACCGCCTACAACCACGGCCGCGCCGGCCTCGCCCACGCCGTCGCAACCGTCGGCTCCACCGACATCGTCGACATCGTGCGCCGGTACCACGGTCCGGCGTTCAAGTTCGCCTCGCGCAACTTTTACGCCGAGTTTCTCGCCGTGCTGGAAGCGCAGCAGGACGCCGCCCACCGCTTCGGAGATCTCCACTACGAGCGCCCGATTCCGGCCACCACCGTGCGGGTGCCCGACTATGTGAAGCTGTCGACGCTTGCGAGCTGTGCCGGCACCAGCGCGGAAGCCCTCGCCGAGCTCAACCCCGCCCTCAGCCACGCGGTCGCCGACGGCAAGCTGCGCGTGCCGCCCGGGTACACGCTGCGGCTGCCGGCGGGTAGCGAGCGTGGCTTTCAAGAACGTTACGCCGCGCTCGCCCCGCAACATAAGTCATCGAGTCAGGCAACCGCCTATATCGTCCATCGAGTGAAGCGCGGGCAGACACTGGTCACCATCGCGCGCCAGTACCGCACGACGGTGGCGGCCATTCAGAAGCGCAATAACTTGAGTCGCCGCGCGGGCGTCCGTGCGGGACAAGAGCTGCGGATCCCACAAGGCTGAGTTACGGCTGCAACGCGATCTCGAGTTCTTCGAGCTTGCGGTACAACGACGACAGACTCAGACCGAGCAGTTCGGCGGCCCGCTTCTTATCCCAGTTCAGCTTGCGCAGCGTGGTCTGAATGTGGGCGCGCTCGTACACTCGTACGGCCTCCTTGAGATTGTCAGCGGCGTACGGGATCATGTCCTCCTCGTTGCCGATGATGCGTGGCAAGTCGTTCACCGTCACCCACTCGCTATTTCCGAGGATCATCGCGCGTTCCAACAGGTTGTCGAGCTCGCGGACATTGCCCTTCCACGGCAACGCCATCAGCGTCTTCATCGCCGCGTTGTCGACACCCTTGTAGTTTTTCTTCAGCTCCTCGTTGTGCTGGCGCACGAGGTATTCCACCAGCAGCGGGATATCATCGCGCCGCTCGCGGAGCGGTGGAATTTCAATGCCGACCACGTTGAGCCGGTAGAACAGGTCTTCACGGAAGCGGCCGGCGTCGACTTCAGACTGGAGGTCCTTGTTGCTGGCCGCGATGATGCGAATGTCGATGCGGACCGGCGTACCGCTACCGAGCGCCAACACTTCCTTCTCTTCGATTGCGCGCAATAACTTCACCTGCAGACCAAAAGGCAAATCCCCGATCTCGTCGAGAAAGATGGTTCCGCCGCGCGCGCGCTGAAACAGCCCTTCCTGATTCGCCACCGCACCCGTGAACGCGCCGCGAATGTGACCGAAGAGCTGACTTTCGAGCAGGCTCTCCGGGATGGCTCCGCAATTGACCGGCAGGAACACCTTGTCGCGCCGATCGCTGGTGGCATGAATCGCGCGGGCGACGACCTCTTTGCCAACGCCACTCTCACCGGTGATCAGCACCGTGGTTTTGGTCGGCGCGACCTTGTGGATCAGCTCGACGAGCGCCCGCATCGCGGCGCTGCGGCCAACGAGATTCTCGAAATCAAACCCGCGCGCCACTTCGCGCCGCAACAACTGAACCTCCCAGGCGAGGTGTTTGAAATCGAGCAGCCGCCGCACTTTGCCGAGCACGTCCTCAAAGATCAGCGGCTTGATGATGTAGTCTTGCGCGCCTTCGCGCAGTGCCTCGACCGCGGTATCAATCGACGCATACGCCGTGATCAGCAGAACCAGACTCTGCGGCGCGACCTGGCGGGCATGGCGCAAGACATCGATGCCCGAAGCGCCGGGCATCCGTAAATCCGCAATGACGAGGTCGACCTCCGACTGTCCGATCGCCCTGATGGCCGCCTCGCCGTCGGCGACCTCGACCACCGTGTACCCCTCGTCCCGCAGCAGTTCGGCGAGGCTCTCGCGAATCGCGGTTTCGTCATCGGCCAATAGAATAGTTCCCGGCACTTGCGGTATCTCCGTTCGCCGGCGATCTTTTCCGGCCGCAGACGCGGTGTCAAGGTGAGCGGCGAGCGCTCAGGGGTTGAGACGGTCGAGAGGCACGCTAGGCCGATGCGGGCAGCGCGATCATGATCGTCGCGGTCACGTCCGCCGCGTTGATACGCGTGTCGATGTTCGCATCCGCACCGCGGCGCTCCGGGTCCTCGAGGTCGCAGCGCTTGCCGGCCTCGAACAACACGGCGACTTCGTGGTCGAGATCCGCAACGTCAATGTCACCGGTTCCGTCCGGGTCCCCCGGCGTGCCATCGATCTGCCCCATCTCCCCGCTGTTGTTCTTGGGAGCCGGATCATCGAGCGTGAAGTCCGTTGCATTGTTGTTCGTGCTGTCGACGCGCGTGAGTGCCTTGCCAAGAATTGGCCGCACAGCGGGTTGACCGAAGATGCCATTGTCGCCGGCGAACGACCCGTAGGCGACGCAGTCGACCGGCTTGCTTGCAAAGCTACCGAAGCACGTGCGCCCATCGGGAAACACCAGCTGTCCGGTCACGAGTTGGTCCATCGCCACACAGTAGAGGTCGTGCGCTGCCTGAGTCCCCGCGAGGATTGCGACCCCTTCATCGCCGTTGGTCAACGCGATCTCCATATCGTAGCGCCCGAAGTTCGCCGCTGCCGAACCATCCGCGTTGAACGTCGTCATCCGTTGGCCACCGACGAACACCTGGCCCGCCGCCAGAGTGCGCAGCTGCATGTACTGCGCGCCCGGCGCGTTGCTGGTACCAAACGACAACTCCTGTATCGCCATGATGTGAAACGGCGCCCACGCCGGCCGCGCGACGACGAGCACTACCACCACCAACAGAGAAACCACCAACCGCTTGGCCATGGTCGATCCCTCCTTCGAACGAATTGCCGAGATGCCGCGCAACCTTCGCTGAGGCCGTCACCTATGTCAACCGATCATGGAGCCGGCGAAGTCAGCGAAGAGAGATCGCAGCGTTGTTCGGGATCAACTCGCAGGACACGGCTAGCTCAGCTTGCGCGCAAGCTCGCTGGCAAGCTTGCCGTCGTACTGCCCGGCGTAGCGCTCCTTGAGTGTCGCCATGATGGGGCCGATGGCGGGACTGCCGAGCTCCTGCGCGATCTCGCGGATCACGGCGTCGAGCCGCGGGGCATCCAACTGGGCCGGGAGGTACGCTTCGAGCACGGCTTGTTCGGCGCGATTCTGCGCAACCAGTTCTTGCCGGCCGATCTTGGCTGCGAATCCCGCGGCTTCCGTCCGCTTGTTGATCTCCTTGCGAATCAGTCCAGCGATCTCCGCCTCGGGCAGCTCGGGGGTCTGCTTGTCGACCTTGACGCTCTTGATGGCCGTCAGCACACCGCGCAAGACGTACACCGTGGACATGTCGCGCGCCTTCATCGCCGTCGTGAGGTCGCGCTGCAACTGGGCTTCGCTGGCCATGATCAGCTCCCGACAAAGATCCGGCGCGCGGTGGCGAAGGTGTCCTGCGGAGTAACTACGCCGTCGCCGTTGGCATCGACGCCGGCGGCGGCCGCAAAGGTGCCACGCCCGACATCTTCGATACGCTGACTGTCACTGTCCGTGACCTGCCGCTGCGCCGCCACAAGATCCGCGGCCGAGACCCGCCCATCGCCATTGCCGTCGCCGCGCAGCACCGGCGTCGCGCCTGAGTTGTTGAGGGCCGACACATTCATTGCGGTCGAAGCGTTGCCGGTCGCGACATCGTAGCGACCATCGGCGTTGAAGTCGGCCGCAACTATCGTCTTAGGTTGGCGGCTGATCGACACACTGCCGACGCGCATCAAGCGCCCGGTTTGTGTGTTCACCAGCACGGTCACGTCGTTCGACACTTGATTGGCGACGACGATGTCGGGCCGCCCATCACCATCGAAGTCGCGTGCGACGATCCCCGACGGCGTACTACCGGCTGCGGGTGGAAACATCGGGATCGTGAAGCTGCCCATCCCGTTGCCCGTGTACACTTCCACTCGCTGACCAGTGGCCGTGGCCACCGCGAAGTCATCGAAGCCGTCGCGATTCAGGTCGAGGGTTGCGAGCGCCACCGGGTTCATCCCGACCGGAACCACCGTGCCGGTGTGAAAAGTGCCGTTGCCGTTGCCGAGCAGGACCGACACGCTGTCGGAGCCGCTGTTGGCAATGGCGATATCCGCGAACGCGTCGCCGTCGAAGTGCCCGACCACGATGGCCACGGGCGTGTTGCGGACGCCCATCGTGCCTGCGCTGCGCAACGTGCCGTCGCCGTTGCCTAACATCACGGTGACGGATCCCGGTTCACCGATTGACACGAGGGCGATGTCCGGGATGCGATTGTTGTCGAAGTCGCCGATGACACCCGCAACCGCGTGGGCCGTAGTGGGAATGATCGTCTGTGGATCGAACGTGCCGTCACCATGACCCAACAGTATAGAGATGCTGCCGGTGCCACCATTCACGGTGGCCAGATCGAGCTTGCCGTCGCGATTGAAGTCGGCCGCGAGCGCCGCGCTCGGGTTGCTGTCGACCTCGACATCGCTACCCGCGAGAAATTTGCCGTCAGCGCGCGCCAGATACAGGCGCGCGCGACTGCCGGCATCGGCCCCAAACGTGACCGCGACGTCCGGCAAGCTGTCACCATCGAAGTCGCCCGCCACGATGCCGGAGACCGTCGAGCCGACCAAGATGTCTTCAACGCCCAGCAAACGCCCGGGACTGCGATTGAGCAGCACCGCCACGTCGGGGCCTTGAGTCGCCTGGTTGCCGGTGACTACATCGGGCCGGCCGTCGCCGTCGAGATCGCCGACGGCCACCACGAGCGGCTCTCCGTCCGCCACGAACGTGCGGGCTGTCGCGAAGTGTCCGCGCCCATCGCCCAACAACACACTCGCATCGGTACTGCGGCTATTGCTCGTGACGATGTCGAGATGATTGTCACCATTGGTGTCGGTGACCACCACGCCCGACGGCGTGTTGCCGGCTGCCAGGGTCGGCCCAACGGTGAAGTGCCCCTGCCCGTCTCCGAGCAGCACCACCAGACCGGTCGGCACCGCGATGATCAAGTCGCGCCGGGTGTCTTCGTTGACGTCGCCGGCGGCGGCTGCGGCGGGCGCCGTTCCTACACTCGTGTCGATGCGCGGCATGAAGTTCCCGTGTCCATCGCCGAAAAACACCGAGACGGTCTGACTGGCGCTGTTGATCGCCACGACATCGGGCTTGGTATCACCATTGAAGTCACCGATCACGACGCCATTGGTCTTGGAGCCCGCCGCGCGGGTTGTGATCCGGCTGAAGGTACCGTCCCCATTTCCGAAGAGCACGCTGATCTTGCCGTCGCCGTCGCCGTTGCCTTCGCTGGCGACCGCAACGTCGATGTGTCCATCGCCATCGAGGTCAGCCGCGGCCACAGCCCCGGGCCCCGCAATCGTGTTACACATCCCCACGCCTGCCAGGTGACACTCGTCCATCTCGGCCGCCAACTGCGGGTTACAGCGCCGACTGAAATCCCCCGTACACACGCCGCCGAGCACGAACGTCAACGGGCTGCAGGTGCCGAGGCTATCCAACTCGCATTCATCGAGACTGCTGGAATCCATCGAGGGCTCGCACTCCCTGCTGGTGTCGCCGGTGCAGTAGTAGTGAAAGCATACCGGGTCACCATTCGGACACGGATCGCTAAAGCGCTTGAGGACCGACACGGTCGACACGTTGGCATTGGAGACCACGACATCGGGATTGTGATCCCCGTCCATGTCGGCAATCGCCAATCCCATCGGCACCGTGCCCGCGTTGAATTTCGGGTACGAGAACACGTTACCCATGCCGTCGCCCGTCAAGAGCGTGATCGACGCACTATCCGTGTTGGCCGTGATCACGTCCACGTGCCCATCCTTGTCCTTGTCGGCGATCGCGATCGCCGAGGGCCGGCCATCGGTTCCCGTGGTCACGGCCGAATCAAAGTTCGCCGTTTGCGCCCCCACCCATACCGGCACCAACAGCACACCCACACCCACCAGCCTCGTACGAAACCACCGCATGCAATCCTCCTCTGCACTACCTTAATACACCAAATCGCCCAGCCGCTCCCAGCGCACCCGCCACGCATCCCAATCGATGGAAAAATAGATCAGGAAGGCTCTGCCGTGGATCGCGTCCAAGCTCACAAAACCCCAGAAGCGACTATCGAGACTGCGATCACGATTGTCGCCCATGACGAACACATGCTCGGGCGGCACCGTGACCGGCCCGAAGTTGTCGCGCGGCGAGGAACCGCCGGTTTGATTGCGCCCATCGGCAAAGTACGCGTGCTCGTTGTCGCGTGGCGCGCCATTGACGACCACATGCTTGTCGCGCACCTCGACCACGTCGCCCGCCACCGCGATCACGCGCTTGATGAAATCCTTGGTCACGTCCTGCGGATAGATGAACACAATGATGTCGCCCGGTTTCGGCGTGCCGAAGCGGACCAGGTTCTTTTCGAGAAACGGGATGCGGATGCCGTAGGCGAGCTTGTTGACGAGTAGATGATCACCGATCTGTAGGGTCGGCACCATCGAGCTGGAAGGAATCTTGAACGCTTGGACGAAGAAGGTGCGAATGAACAGCGCCACCAGCACCGCCACGACGATGGCTTCGACGTACTCGCGCGCCGTCGACTTGCTTGCCGGGCGCGAGCTCGCGCCGGCCGCGGTTTTGGCGACGATCGAACTCGTTCGTGGCGCGCGTGCAGACATCGCGTGTGACTTTAGCTTTGAGCCGTGGCTTCGCCTAGTAAATTCGGGCTTACGCTTCCACCTTGAGAACAGCCAGGAAGGCTTCCGGCGGAATCTCGACTCGCCCGACTTGCTTCATACGTTTCTTGCCCTCCTTCTGCTTCTCGAGCAGCTTGCGCTTGCGCGTGATGTCGCCGCCGTAACACTTGGCGGTCACGTTCTTGCGGAGCGCGCGCACGGTTTCGCGCGCGATGATCTTGCTGCCGATGGCGGCCTGAATCACCACTTCGAACATTTGCTGCGGGATGAGTTCCTTCATCTTCTCGGCCAGCTCACGCCCACGTGGATACGCGCGCTCGCGGTGAATAATGAGCGAGAGCGCATCGACCGGCTCGCCATTGATGCGCACGTCGAGCTTGATCAGATCGCCGGGCCGGAGATCGAGGAACTCATAGTCGAGTGACGCGTATCCTTTGCTCACCGACTTCAAGCGATCGTAGAAGTCGAGCACCACCTCGTTGAGCGGTAACTCGTAGATCACCGCGGCGCGGCCGTGGCCGAAGAATTTCAACTCGCGCTGCTTACCGCGTTTTTCTTCGCACAGCTTGAGCACGCCGCCGAGGTACGTCTCGGGAACGTGAACCGTGGCCACGATGAACGGCTCCTCGAAGGTAGCGATGCTCTGCGCGTCGGGTAACTTCACCGGGCTATCGACCATCAATATCTCGCCGGTGATCGTGGTGACGCGATACGCCACGGTGGGCGCGGTGGTGATCAACGTGAGGTCGAATTCGCGCTCGAGCCGCTCACGGATCACGTCCATGTGCAACAGCCCGAGAAAGCCGCAGCGGAAGCCGAAGCCGAGCGCCACCGACACCTCGGGTTCGTAGGTGAACGACGAGTCGTTCAGCCGCAGCTTCTCCATCGCCTCGCGCAGCGGGCCGTACTGCGTGGTGTCGGCCGGATAGAGTCCGCTGAACACCATCGGCTTGACGCTCTTGAACCCCGGCAGCGGCAGCGCCGTCGGGCGATCGGCTTGGGTGACCGTATCGCCGATGTTGGTGTGCCGAATGTCCTTGATACCGGCCATGACGAATCCGACTTCGCCGGACTCCAACGCGTCAATGACCGTGGCGCGGGGAGCGAACACGCCGACCCGGGTGACATCGAATTGCGCGCCGGTGGTCATCATTTCGATGCGCATACCGGCGGTGACGCGGCCGTCCAGCACGCGCACCAGCACGACGGCGCCGTGATACGGATCGAACCAGCTATCGAAGATGAGCGCCTTCAACGGCGCGGCAGGATCGCCGACCGGGGCCGGAATGCGGTGCACGATCGCTTCGAGCACGGCCTCCGTCCCGATGCCCGCCTTCGCACTGGTACGCACGGCGTCCTGCGCATCGATGCCGATGATCTCTTCAATCTCGGCGATGACCCGCTCCGGCTCGGCGCTCGGCAGATCAATCTTGTTGAGCACCGGCACAACAGTCAGATTGGCGTCGATGGCGAGGTACGCGTTGGCCACCGTCTGCGCTTCGACACCTTGCGCCGCGTCAACCACCAGCAGCGCCCCCTCGCACGCCGCCAAGCTGCGCGACACTTCGTAGGCGAAGTCGACGTGCCCTGGGGTGTCGATCAGGTTCAGGACGTACTCGTTGCCGTCCTGCGCGCGGTAGTGCAACCGCACCGCGCTGGCCTTGATGGTGATTCCACGCTCGCGCTCGAGATCCATGCTGTCGAGAATCTGCGCCTGGCGCTCGCGCTCGGTGATCGCGCCGGTGAACTCGAGCAGACGATCGGCCAATGTCGACTTGCCGTGGTCGATGTGGGCGACGATCGAAAAATTGCGTATGAACTGCAGATCCATAGGACGGCGGTCAGGTGCTCGGTATCGGATGCCGTGTTCGGAGGGGCCGGCCCCAGCCCCTCATCACCTGACACCTCACAGTTTCTGCGCGCGAAACCACTCCACCGTCTGGCGCAGCCCATCGTCGAGCGACACTTCAGGATGCCAGCCGAGCACGCGGCCAGCGGCCGACGCGTCGATCACACTGCGGTGCTGCTCGCCGGGCTTGGCCGGGCCGTGTTGCACCGGCGCGTTGGAGCCACACAACGGCGCCAGGCGTTCGTACAGCGTTTTCACGTCCGTCTCACGCCCGGTGCCGAAGTTCAACGCACCGCAATAGTCTGACTTCAACGCGGCGACGCTGGCCCGCACGAGATCGCCGACGAAGACATAGTCGCGCGTCTGTGTGCCATCGCCGTTGATGATCGGCTGCTCGTCGCGAAGGAATTTCTCAACAAAGATAGCGATCACGCCCGCCTCACCGTGCGGGTTTTGGCGTGGACCGTACACGTTACCGTAGCGACACGCGAGGTACGGAATGCCGTACGCGGTGAAATAGAAGAACAGATAGCGCTCGCTCGCGAGCTTGGCGACGCCGTACGGGCTGATCGGTGCGAGCGGATGGGTCTCGGGTGCGGGAAAGGCTTCCTGCTCGCCGTAAATCGCGCCACCCGTAGACGCGAAGACCACGCGCTTCAAGCCGTTGCGCCGCCCGTGCTCCATCAAGTTGAGCAAGCCGATGATATTGACACGCGCGTCGAACACCGGATCGGCAACCGAACGGCGCACGTCCATCTGCGCCGCGTGGTGATTGAGTACCTCGGGCTTCTCG
>JBGOUW010000080.1:0-12783 GCA_041477755.1 Binatia bacterium | reverse complement strand
GAGATCAGTTGATCGCGTGCGGCTCACCGAGGCCGAACGGCGCGATCTCGACATCGAAACCGTCGCCAGTCGGCGTGACCATCTGGTAGGTCCCGTGCATCGTACCGAACGGCGTCGTCAGCGGACACGCCGAGGTGTACTCGAACGCTTGGCCTGGCCGCAGCAGTGGCTGTTTACCGACGACGCCGGGCCCCTTCACTTCTTCCACGTAGCCGTTGGCGTCGGTGATGATCCAGTGCCGACTCATCAGCTGCGCGGTTTCGCCGCCAACGTTGGTGATCTGCACCGTGTAGATGAAGAACCACTGTTGCTGCTCGGGGCTGGACCGCTCGGGGACGTATTGCGACTGCACGGCAATGCGAATCCCGCGGGTTGTGGTTTCGGATGCGAACACGTGCAGCCATGTACGCTGCGCGGCGCGCTGGGTCAACGCCAGGCGTGCTGAGAGTGGGTCGTTCTGAATGCCACGCACGACTGTCACTCGCTCACGGCGCTCAACCGTGCGATGGTCGCGTGAAAGGCAGCGATGGTCTCGTCGATGATCTGTTGCACCGGTTTGATCGCCTCGATGCGCCCGACCACTTGGCCGGCGAGTGCGATCGACGCCTCCATATCGCCGCCGAAATACAGATCCATCGCGCGCCCGAACACATCCATGCCGACGTGCTCGGCGCGTTCCAGCTCCGTCGTCTTGTTGGTGCGCAGCGCGCGCAGCCCGGGGCGGCTGAAGCGGTTGAGGAAGACCGTATCGGTTTCAACCGCTGACAGAATCGCCCGTTTCCAGTTCTCGTGGACCGGCGACTCGGTCGCCGAGACCATCCGCGAACCCATCTGCACCCCTTCGGCGCCGAGCGCGAACGCCGCGGCCATGCTCGGTCCATCGCAAATGCCACCGGCCGCAATGACCGGCACACTCACTTTGGAGCAAACCAGCGGCAGCAACACCATCGTCGCTACGTCGCGTGGATTCTTGAAGCCGCCGCCCTCGCCGCCTTCGACAACGAGGCCATCGACACCAGCGGCGAGCGCTTTCAACGCGGCGCTCAACGACGGCACGACATGGAACACCGTCAGTCCCGCCGCTTTCAACTTCGCCGTGTACTGGCGCGGATCGCCGGCCGAGGTGGTGACGAAGCGCACGCCTTGCTCGATCACAAACTCGACGATGCTGGGATCGCGCACGAACAGTTGCGCGATGTTGACACCGAACGGCTGATCGGTGAGATCGCGCATTTTGCGAATCTCGACGCGGACGGCATCGAGCTCACCCGACGAGGTCTCGATGATGCCGAGCCCACCCGCGTTCGATACCGCTGACGCCAACTGCGCGCGGGCGATCCATCCCATCGGCGCCTGGATGATCGGGTAGCGAACGCCGAGTAGACGCGTGACTCGATTGTCGATGCGATCCGTCATGCCGGTTCTTTCACATCGTGCGCGGTCAGACGCAAGCGGTGGCCTTGTCTCATCGCGTGCACATGCTAGGACTCCGCGCACGAGGAGGATCACGTATGCTTGCGGTTGGTGACAAAGCTCCCACGTTCAGCTTGCCGGATCAGGACGGTCAGGCGGTTTCGTTGAAGTCGCTGCTCAGCCACGGCGCCGTGGTGTTGTACTTCTATCCCAAGGACGACACGCCGGGTTGCACCAAGGAGGCGTGCAGCTTCCGCGATGACTTCAGCGCGTTCAAGAAGGCCGGCGTGCAAATTGTCGGCGTGTCGGCGGACAGCGCCGCCGCGCACACCAAGTTTCGCACCAAGTACAAGCTGCCGTTCGGCTTGCTCGCCGATGAAGACAAACAAGTCGTTCAGGCTTATGGCGTCTGGAAGGACAAAGTGCTCTACGGCCGCAAGTTCAAAGGCATCGAGCGCACCACGGTGGTGATCGACAAGAAGGGCGTGATCCGCGCGATCTTTCCGAAGGTGAAGGTTGACGGGCACAGCGATGCGGTGCTGGCCGCGGTGAAGGCGTTGTAGTTCGCTCCGGCTCACGCGTCGGCGAGCAGATAGGTCAGGTCGTCGCGGGTGAGCGAGCGCGCAAATCCGTCTTCGCCGAGCAGATCGCGCGCCAGCGCGGCCTTGCGCTGTTGCATCTCCCAGATCTTCTCCTCGATCGTCCCCTGAGTCAGCATGCGGTAGGCGATCACCGTTCGGTCTTGCCCGATCCGGTGCGTGCGATCGATCGCTTGCGCTTCCACCGCCGGGTTCCACCACGGATCGAACAGCACGACGTAGCTCGCCGCGGTGAGGTTGAGGCCGGTACCGCCCGCCTTGAGCGAAATCAGGAACACGCACGGATCGGGATCGCCCTGAAACGCCGCCACGATCTGCTCGCGTTTCACCGACTGACCGGTGAGCATATGGTGCGCGATCGCGCGCCCGCGCATCTCGCTGCTGAGCAGCTTGAGGCACTGCACGAACTGCGAGAACAACAGCACCTTGTGTCCCTCGGCGAGCAATGGCTCGAGCAGCTCGAACAACGCATCAAACTTTCCCGACCCGAGGTCAGCCTTGCCGCGCGCAAGCGCCGGATGGCAGCAGATCTGCCGCAACCGGGTGAGCGCCGCGAGGATGGTGATCTTGTTCTGCTTGACGCCGCCGGGCGCCTCGCTGAGCTCGTCCACCAACGCGCGGCTGCGCCGGAGTTCGGCAAGATAGAGCTGGCGCTGGCCCGCGGTCAGCTCGCAATCGCGGCGCTCCTCTATGCGTTCGGGGAGGTCGGTGGCGACCTCGTGCTTCATGCGCCGGAGCAGCACCGGACGCAGCTTGGCAGCCAGCAGCGTGCGCGTGTGCCCGGGCGCATCGAGACGATCGAAGCGGCTGCCGAACTGCCCGCGACTGCCGAGATAGCCGGGGTTGACGAAGTGCATGATGCTCCACAGGTCGAGCGCGCGATTCTCCAGCGGCGTGCCGGTGAGCGCCAGCCGATGGCGCGCGCGCAACTCGAGCGCGGCCTTGGTGCCCACCGCATCCGGGTTCTTGATGTTCTGCGCTTCATCGAGAATCGCCGCGCGCAGTTCGATCTCGCGCCACGCGGCGATGTCGCGACGCAGCAGCGCGTAGTTGGTGATGATCAGATCGTGCTGCGGAATCTCGCGCCGCAGCGCGTGCCGGGTTTCGCCGCTGCTCAGCAGCAGCACGCGCAGACCCGGAACGAACCGCTCCGCTTCGCGCACCCAGTTGTGCATCACCGACGCTGGGCACACGACCAGACTCGGCCCGCCGTCGGGCTCGGTCACGCGCAGATATTCCAGCCAGGCCAATGCTTGCACGGTCTTGCCGAGCCCCATGTCGTCGGCGAGCACCGCACCGATGCCAAGCGACGACGTGTAAACAAGAAAATCGAGGCCTTGTTGCTGATAGGGGCGGAGCTCCGCCGTCAGACGGGCGGGCGGGGCGATGGACGGCAACCCGCTGAATTGCGCGACGCGCTCGCGCAAGTCCGCGATCGCCCGCATGGCCTGCGCGTCGGCGCCGAGGCGCTGCAACGCCTCCAGGCTGGCGTCCTTTGCACTCGCCAACTGCCACAGCGACAGCCGCTGCTCGCCCTGCCCGGCTTCGATGCCGAGATCGGCGAGCACTTGCAGCGTCTCTTCATGCACCGCTGCCACGTCACGGCGCACCCAGCCCGAGGGCAACTTCACGAAGCGGCTGGTCGCGTTGCGCAGCTTGGCCAGATCGGCATCGGACAACTGCAAGCTCTCGCTCTCCCACTGCGCCGACACGGCGAACCAATCGATGCCGCTCGTGGTCACCTGGATACGCGGCGTCACGCGTTCGTGTCCGCTCAACAAACGGCGCAGCCGGTCGGTGCCGAAGAACGTCACGCCGTCGGGTCGCGCGTCCCAGCATTCCGCGAACGCCTCCATGCGTCGCGCGCTAAGGAGGAGCCACCAGCCGACGCCGCGGTCATCCCACGACGCCGGTGCGCGACCGCCCGGGCCGCGTTTGGTGCCGGGCTCGGCCTGTGTGCTGGCGAGCCATGCGATGGCGGGTTCGACCGCCTCGAGGTCGGGTGCCTCGATCCAGATGTTTGCCGGGGGCGCCGCAATCGCGGTAGTTCGCAGCGAGTCGGGTGCGGCACCCACTGGCGCCTCACCGTCCGAACTCTCAGTGATGGCCTGATACGCGGCGAGTACGGGCACGGCACGGATCTCCGTAGCGGGCAATCGCACCCATCCATCAGTCGCCGTGTATTCGAACCGAACCGTGTCGGGCGCGGCGGGCTGTCCTGGGCACCATTCCGGTGCGTTATGCGCGAACAGGCGGAGTTGCAGCCAGTCATCGTCGCGCAGATCGAGCGCGACCACCGGACGAACCGCATACATATGCGTGTGCGGTGCGAGCGCTTCACGCAAGTGCGGAAAGTGCGTGGCGAGCGTGGTCAGGATCGGTCGGCGGTGCGATTCGGGTAGCGGCAAACCGCCCGCAGCTCGGTACTGGGCGAGCAGCGCGGGCGGCGGTTCTTCGCTCACAACCGAAAACTCACCATCCGCCAGCACCAGGCTGGGATGGTGCCGCGCCCATTCTGTGGGGCCGCCGAGGTAGACCAGGTCGTCGAGCAAACGCTGACGGCCATCGGGCCACAACACGGCGAAGTCGACCCACGCCTGGTCGTCGCGTGCCTCACACACGGGCAACACACGCGCCGTCGCGTTGCTGAGCCGTACCAGGGCACCGGGCGACACGCCGCCACGCGCGGCGAGCACCGGATCGAGATCAGCCGCCCAGGTCGCCAACGCCGAGCCCGACACCCGCGTCACCAGGGCCTTGAGCACGGTGCCGCTCAGTTCGCGGCCGATGCCGTAAGCGGCGCGATCATATGAGTTGACCGCGCCGACGCCGGCGTCGACCAGCCATTCGAGCAACGCCGCTTCGTCGGGTGCGAGCAGTTCCGGCGAACCGCGCAACTCGTTGCGCAGTTGCTGGAGTTGCTGCTGCGTGCGCGGCTGATCCGTCAACCGCGCGGTGGTCAGCAGCCCGGTGGCGGTCACTGTCGGTTCGCCGTCGGTAGTTTCCGCGAGCGACAGGACTAAGCGCAGGTGGCGTTGCGCCACGGTGCGCCGCCGTTCGGCCCATCCAACCAACTCGCGCAAGAGCGTGGCGCGCGCCCGCTCGGCGGTGCGAGCGGCCAAGTCACGCCGATCGCGATAGGGCTCCAATTCGCGCGGCAGCCAACCATTGGCATAGCGCGCGATCTCTTGCGCCAGCCGCCAGCAACGCAGATCCGGATCCTCCTCGCGCACGCTCTCCGCCAGCGGAGGAAGATAGGGGCCGAGCCCAGCCACCGGAGCGCGTACCAACAACTGCTGCAGCGCGTACTCGCGTTCCCAAATCTGTGGCGCGCGCCGCAGCTTCTCCAGCGCCGCCGAACGGACGGATGGGGTTCGTCGAGCCGGCGCCGCGTCAGCGATCGACACCCGCGGCGGCACGTGCGACGGCGCTGGCACCAGACGCGCCAATCGCGGATCGGCAAACCCGCTCTGCCCCTGCCCGACCCTCAGCACGCTGCACGCGACCGCGTAGGCATGTTTGCAATAGGGTCCGACCGGGCACGTACACTCCGGCATCCAGCCGTCGCTATCGTCCCATTCCCAACCGGTGACGTAGAGGTCGCTGCCGCGCACCGTCGCACTGAGATGATCGCCGCTGATGGTGAGTGCGCCGACGCGCCCGATCGCGGCGTAGTCGCGCCCCCGCTGCTGCACAGCGCGGGCGAACTGTTCGAGCTCGCTCATGAGCGCCGTCAGTAGAGGGGCCGAAAGCAACTCGGTTGTCCGCCCGGACACGCTTGATCCTCTCACTTCTTCCACTTACAACCGGCGCCACGCGCGAAGGGACATCCACCCATGCCCAAGAAGCACGAGCGTGTCCAGCGCCTGCACGAGATCGAGGCTGTCATCTTCGATCTTGATGGCGTGCTCGTGGATTCCGAGCCGATTCATTTCCGCGCAGCCAACCGCGTGCTGGCGCGCTACGGCACCGCCATCAGCGACGCCGACTATCGGACCTACATCGGCCTCGGTGAGGGGCCAACGTGGACGGACTGGCGACGACGCTTCCGGCTGCAGCCGTCAGTCCACGCGCTGATCGAGCAACACACGGCGGCACGTCTGCGCGAGATTGCCGCTGGTGTTCCGGCGATTGCCGATGCAGTCGATCTCGCGCGGCGCCTGTACGAGGCCGCCGTTGCGCTCGCCATCGCGTCGTCATCGACGCCCGCGGTGATTGGCGCGTTATTGACCGCGCTCGGCCTTGCCGATGTCTTTTCACTCCGCGTCTCCGGCGAAGATCCCGAGGTCCACACCGGTAAGCCGGCCCCTGACATCTATAGGTGCGCTGCTGCGCGACTCGGCGTGGCGCCGGCCGCGTGTGTCGCGATCGAAGACTCCAGCCCTGGCGTTCTCGCCGCGACGGGTGCCGGCATGTTTTGCATCGCCGTGCCGAACCACTGGACCGCCGATCAGGACTTCAGCGCCGCCGACGTCGTGATGGAGAGCCTGCGCTACTTCCCGTTGCTGGTGCGGTGAGCCGCTTGCGCGCGCTGTTGCCCCCCGATTGACTGGCGGCCGCGCCGGCGTACCCTGCGAGGCATTCCAACCGTAGGGGGTGCCATCATGAAGTTGTACGATTTTGCGGGAGCGCCGAACCCGAAGAAGCTGCGCGTCTATCTCGCCGAGAAGGGCATCAAGGTGCCGATCGAGCCGGTCGACATCATGAGCCAGCAGAACCGCACGCCGGAGTTTCTGAAGAAAAATCCGCTTGGCGGCCTGCCGGTGCTCGAACTCGACGACGGCTCCTACCTCACCGAGTCGCTGGCGATCATCGAGTACTTCGAAGAGCTGAACCCGAACCCGCCGATGATCGGCGCCACGCCATTGGAACGGGCGCGCGTGCGCGCGCTCGAACGCATCGCCGAATTGGGCGTGCTCTCCAATGTGGCGACGATTTTCCAGAACACCAGTCCATTCATGGCCGGGCGGTTGAAACAGTCAGCCGATGCGGCGGCGAACGCGCGAACGCGCTTGGCGGGGAATCTCAAAGCCCTCGATAACGCGATCGGGTCGCGGCCATTCGTCGCCGGTGAGCGTCCGACCATCGCCGATTGCACGCTGTGCGCCGCCCTCGGCTTCGCTGAGTTTGCCGGCGTACCGTTGGATGCGTCACTCAAGAACGTGACGCGTTGGTACGACGCGTACAAACAACGGCCGGCCGCCGGCGCATAGAGCGGTTTGGGCTGCCGCTCAGTCGCGGAAATTGACGAACTGCAGCGGCAGCCCGAAATCCTGTGCCTTCAGTAGCGTGATGACCGCCTGCAGGTCATCGCGCTTTTTGCCGGTCACGCGCACCTGATCGGCTTGAATCTGCGCTTGCACTTTGAGCTTCGCGTCCTTGATGCGCTTGACGATGTCACGCGCCTTCTCGGTCGAGATGCCCTGTTGCACGGTGATCGTCTGCTTGGCGCGACCGCCGCCGGCGGGTTCGATGGCGCCGTAGACGAGACACTTGAGCGGCACCTGTCGCCGCGCCAGCTTCTCCTGCAGCACTTCGACGGTCGCCTTCACCTTGAAGTCGTCGGTCGAGTTGATGCGCAGCTCGTCTTCCTCCCACTCAATCGTCGTGTTGGTGTCCTTGAAATCATAGCGCTGACTGATTTCTTTGCGCGCTTGGTTAAGCGCGTTCTCGATCTCTTGGCGATTGACCTGCGACACGGCATCAAATGAAGGCATGTGCACTCCTGTTCGTGGCTCGTGCTCGTGGTTCGTGTTCGTGGTTCGCATGCTCGCAGTCAGCGTGGGAACAAGCCGACGAGCACGAGTCACGAACACGAACCACGACTAAAACCCGATCGGCGCCGCTACTACATCGACACCGTCGGGTACCTGAAAATGGAACAGGCTGTCGGCCACGCCGACGCCACGCTTGAGGTTGGTGAAGCGCAGGCTGGTGACGTTCCCGAGCTGATCGTGAATCTCAGCGGCGGCGATGTCGAACGTCTTGGGGGCCACGCCTAAGCGCAGCCAGCCGAGCGTCCCGTCACCCTGACGCGGGATCAGCTTCAACCACGTCAATTCCACCGGGGGTGGCACACTCTCGTCGAGCGAGACGTCGAAGTCATCGGCGATGCGGCCGACGCCGAGCAGGAATGAGATCGGCGTCGAGGCCTTGAACGCCGACTGAAACGGCGCCTTGAGCACTTGCTTCTCTGCCGGTTGGTACAGCCAGAGCGTGGCGCCGTCGGCGACAATCTCCTGACTGCTCCCGTCGCCGAGCTGCCAGCGCAATTTGCCGGGACGTTTGTAAGACAGGGTACCGTGTGCGGTGAGGGTCTTGCCGAGACTGGCCACCGTCATTTCCTGCGTGACATCGGCGGTGAAGTCCGTCGTCGCATCGTAGCGCTGCTGCACCTTCTGAACGAGACCGGCGACGGGCGCCCCACTCTCGGCTCGTGACTCAGCTCGTGATTCGTGCTCGTGACTCGTGCCCGCCAAGAACAAGACGATTCCGAACACGAACCACGAGCCACGACCACGACCCACGATCACTCCTCGATGCGGCGGGCGAGCACTTCGCGCGGGCGGCCGCCTTCGGTAGCGGTGATGACGCCCTCGCGCTCCATGCGTTCGATCATGCGCGCCGCGCGGTTGTAGCCCACGCGCAGGCGGCGCTGCACCCACGAGATCGAGGCTTGCCGGCTTTCGGTCACCAACCGCACCGCCTGATCGTACAGCGCATCCTCGAGTTCGTCATCCACCTGCGATTCGCCGTCTTCCTCTTCGTCGCTTTCGAGCAAGCCGAAGGCATACAGCGGCGAGCCTTGCTTCTTGATGAAGTCGACCACCTTGGTGATCTCAGTCTCCGACACGTAGGCGCCGTGCAGTCGCTGCACGCGCGCGGTGCCGGGCGGCAAGTAGAGCATGTCGCCGCCGCCGAGCAGGCGCTCGGCGCCGATGTGATCGAGGATGGTGCGCGAATCGACCCGCGCGGTCACTTGAAACGACACCCGGGCGGGAAAATTCGCCTTGATCAACCCGGTGATCACATCGACCGATGGCCGCTGCGTCGCTAAGATCAAATGCATGCCGGCGGCGCGCGCCTTCTGCGCCAGCCGCGTGATCGGCTCCTCGACGTTGCGCCCCATGGTCATCATCAAGTCGGCCAGCTCGTCGATGATGATCACGATCTTGGGCAGGTGCTCACGCACCGGCACTTTGGGTGCTGCGGCCGTCGCGGCGTCCTCCTCGTCCGCTTCGACAAGTTCTTCCAACTCGATCACGCCGGCTTGCCGCTCCTGCTCCTCGCGGTCGACGATGCGGTTGTAGCCGTCGATGTTGCGCACGCCGAACCCCTTCATCATCCGGTAGCGCTCGTCCATCTGCTCGACCAGGTTTTTGAGCACAACCACCGCCTTCTTCGGATCGGTGACCACCGGGACGAGCAGGTGAGGGATGTCTTCGTACACCGACAGTTCGAGCATCTTGAGATCGATCATCACGAAGCGCACATCGCGTGGATTCGCCTTGTGCAAGATGCTCATGATCATCGCGTTGAGCGAGACCGATTTGCCGGTACCGGTGGCGCCGGCGACGAGGAGATGCGGCATACGCGCGAGATCCGCGACCACGGGAGTGCCGGCGGTGTCCTTGCCGAGCGCCAGCGTCAGCGGCGAGGTGGCGGCCTCGTACACCTCGCTCTCGATGATGTCCTTCAGCGCGATCTGTTCGCGGCGCGCGTTGGCGACCTCGATGCCGACCACCGCGGTGCCCGGTACCGGGGCAAGGATGCGCACGCCGACGGCGCGCAGCGCCATCGCCAGGTCGTCGGCGAGTGTGACGATGCGATTCACCTTCACGCCCGGCGCCGGCTCGATTTCGAACGTGGTGATCACCGGCCCCGGGCGCACGGCGGTGACTTTGCCCTGAATGGCGAAGTCAGCGAGCTTGGTCTCGAGAATCTGCGAGCTCTTGCGCAGCGCTTCTTCATCGACGCGCACGCCGCTACGTTGCGGCGCATCGAGGAACATCGACGACGGGACCTGATAGCGGCCGTCGGCGGCGAAGTGAAACTTTTCTTGCACCACCGAGCGACTCGGTTTCTCCGCCGCCTTCGACGCCGCGGGCGGCGGAGGCAGCACGACCGAGATCGCCGGCGTGGATGATTCCGTTTCCGGCTCGGGATCGATTTCGTCCTTGAGGAGAATCACTGGCGCGTCGCGCGGCGGCGTGGCGTCACGCTTGACGTTCGCCCGTGGCATCGCCGCTGGCGTGGCGCGGCGTTCGGCGCGCCGCGCCCGTGCGGCGCCGATGCGCGTCCAGCCACCAATCGCGGCGCGTCGCATGGCGGTTGCGGCGGTGCGCAGCGAGATCCCGGTCGTGAACACCAGCGAGACCAGTAGCAGCGAACCGGTCAGCACCAGCGCGCCGGCGGTTCCGAGCGTCTCGTGCAACAGCGTCGCGACAAATCCGCCGAGCCAGCCGCCGGCGACTGCGACGTCGCGGTCGGGTCGCAACACGCCGCCGGCGATCGCCACCACCAACACGAGCGCCAAGCCGCCACCGGCGCGGGCGATCGACAGATCTTGCGTCGCCTGGCGGAAAAGAGTCGCGGCCACTGCGAGGAGGAGGAGCGGCACGAGGTAAGCCGCCAGCCCCAACATCTGCAGCATCGTGCTGGCGAGGCCGTAGCCCACCGGACCACCCAGGTTCCCGGTCGTCGCGCCGCGTTGATACGAGAGGAAGCTCACCACCGCGAAGATCGCCGCCGCCAGTACTACGACCGCGACGACCTCGTCGAGCACGCGCGCGGCCAACGGCTCGCTCGTCTCCGCCGACTTCCTTTTGCGTGGCGAGCGAGCGATCGGTGCATCGGGCTCCCCGCTGTCGCGCTCCGCCGTCACCATCACCGGCGGGCGTGCCCCAACTCGTTGCGCCATTTCACATCTCCGCCATTTCACATCTCCATGATGAACGGCAAGATCACCGGCCGCCGGTCGAGTGTACGCGCGAAGTAGCGTTTGAGGGCTTTGCGGACCTCTTCCTTCACTTCGAGTGAATCGGTACGCGACTCGCGTGTGATCTGCGCCAAGGCGTCCTTGACCACCGTCTTGGCCTTGTCGAGATAGGCTTCGCTGTCTTCCTCGAAGATGAAACCGCGCGTGATCAGATCGGGGCCGCTGATCAATTCGCCGGAGTGTTGATCGAGCGCGAGCACCGCCAGCACCAGCCCGTCTTGCGACAGATGGCGGCGGTCGCGCAGGACGATGTCGCTGACGTCACCGATGCCTTTGCCATCGACGAACACGCGCCCAGCGGTGATCGGCTCGCGCACCTGCGCGCCGGCGGCGTCGATTTCGAGCACATCGCCGTCTTCGAGCAGGAAGGTGTGCTCGGGCGGCACGCCCATCGACTGCGCCAAACCGCGATGGCGCGCGAGGTGGCGATACTCGCCGTGCGCCGGCACGAAGTAGGTGGGCCGCGTCAGCGCCACCATCATCTTCAACTCTTCCTGGCTCGCATGCCCCGACACGTGGACCTCGGCACTGTGCGAATGATGCACCGCTGCGCCCCGACGAATCATGTGATTGATGAGATTGCTGATGGTGCGCTCATTCCCCGGAATGATGCGCGACGACAACACCACCGCGTCGCCGTGCCTCATCTTCACCTGCGCGTGATCGTCCATCGCGATGCGCACCAGCGCCGACAGCGCTTCGCCTTGGCTGCCAGTGGTGAGCACCAGCGCCTGCTCGGGGGGGATCGACGCCAGCGCGCTGGCTTCGTGGATCAAACTCGGCGGGTAGTGCAGATGCCCGAGCTCGGTGGCGATCTGAATGCTGTTGGTCAGGCTGCGCCCAACCACGACGACGCGCCGGCCGTTGACCTGCGCCAGTTCCAACACCTGCTGGAGGCGGTGAACGTGGGACGAAAAGGTCGAGAAGAAAATCTTTCCCGGGGTTTCGCGAAATATGCGATCGATCGCGCCACGCACCGATCGCTCCGACGGCGTGGTGCCCTCGCGTTCGACATTGGTCGAGTCGGAGAGCAGCAACAGCACGCCTTCGGCGCCGTACTCGGCGAGGCGCGGCAGGTCGCTGCGTTGGCCGTCGAGCGGGGTCTGATCGAGCTTGAAGTCGCCGGTATGAATGACAGTGCCGAGAGGAGTACGGACGGCGAGCGCGACCGCGTCGACGATCGAGTGGGTCACGTGCATCGCCTCGATGGTGAACGGCCCCATCTGCCACGGCCGGCGCGGATGCATCACGTTGAGCGTGGTCTTCCGGTCGAGGTTGTGCTCGCGCAGTTTCTCGCGCACCAACCCGGCCGCCATCGGCGGCGCGTAGACCGGGACGTTGAGGTCACGCAGCGCGTAGGGCAGCGCCCCGATGTGGTCCTCGTGGCCGTGGGTGATGACGAACCCGAGAAAGCGCTCGCCGAGTTGGCGCACGTAGTCGAAGTCGGGAATGACCAAATCGATCCCGAGCATATGCATCTCGGGAAACATCAGCCCGCAATCGATGGCGATGGCGGCCTGGCCGCATTCGAGTACCAAACAATTGAGCCCGATCTCGCCAAGCCCGCCGAGCGGGACGACGCGCAACGGCGCGGAGCCGTCGGCCGTCATGGCGAGCCCTCGAATGCGCTACTCAGAAAATGAATATCGTCGGTTAGAAGGGTTGGTTGAAACAAGCGTTACACCTCATCCGCCTCAGCGCCGCCACGTGAGCCGATGATAGACGGCCGAGCTTGATGAAGTCAACGAAAGTGGGCCCAAGCCGGTCGCGTTC
>JBGOUW010000594.1:0-2991 GCA_041477755.1 Binatia bacterium | reverse complement strand
TGTACGGGGCCAAGGCAGAAACTTCGGATAACTCGATGGCCTTCATAGATCGATTCTCTCCTTGCCGATCGACAACTGATTATGCTGCTTGATGCCCACGGCCGCAACCTTGACCAGAAGCTCCGCCTTCTCCTGCACGTCGTAGAATACCCGGATGTCACCCAATCGCAGCTCCCAGGGAGCAATCGGATTGGGACGCAACAGCTTCCGCTTCCGTGTTGGTAGCTTCGGCTCGTGCGTGAGTTGCTTCTCCACCTGATCGACGACCAGCCTCTGCGTGGCCTTCGAAAGCGCCGCAAGATGGTCAACGGCTTCTGGGGAGTAGACGATTGCGAAGACCATGACCGAGCCTACGCATATCCCTGCCTCTGCATCAACGGAAGCGCTCCATCGCCCAACGAGCTGGCCGCTTCCGAATGACGCGCCGACAGCAGCAACGCGTCGTTAGGCGGTCTGCGGAGACAACTAGCCAGAGTCGGCTGAGTGCGCCAGCGACTTGAGCTCATTGAAGACGGTGGTCAACGCCGCCACGTTTTCAGCCACCTCCAAAGTCGTCCCGTCTCGGTCGACGACGAACCTTAGCGGGAGAACAAAGTAGCCGTGTCGACGCAATTCGCCGTCTCGCGCGCCAGGTTCTGGAACAAACCGGCAAGCTGCGGACGAAGCGAATGACTGAACCCGTGCATCGACGGACCCGCGACTCTTGGAGAACACTGCAACAACCAAGGACTCGGCTCGTGTCCGTACTGGCGCCTCACCCGCGCGGTAGAATCGAGGGTTGAGGAGTGGATACACGTGCCGCCCACCGACATATGCCCTAAGCGTTGACTCGTTAGCGTGCCGGCGCTCAACGTAGAACCCGATACTCTTCAGGTCATCGCGTAGCTCATCGAGCGAACGGCGACATGCTTCGGATTCCCCATCGAACAGGTCGCCGACCATTCGCTTCAGAATTCGCGTGTGTCGTCCCTTCACGTGCCTGGGCGGCGTGTCCTTCATCAGATGGAGAGTGATCTGCCTAACATGAATTCTGCAGGTCTCTACGTCGAACGCTGCACGGCTCGCAACGTAGCACCGGCGGCGCGCGGGGTGCAATCGCTCCGGAACCCATTGCGCTTCCCCGAGTTAGGGATTGTCCCCGGCGGAACGCGGCGGTGGAAGGTGCAACTTCACGCCGGCGTGACGCTCCATCAACTCGACGAGGTCGGTGAAGTCGCGTTCGCCGAGGCCGGCGGCGATCGCCGCGACGAAGCTCTGCGCGACCTCGGCGGCTACCGGCGTCGGGACGCCGAGGTCGCGGCCGACATCGAGCAGCAAGCCGGCATCCTTCGCGGCCAACGCGAGCGAGAAGGACGTGGGACGATTGCGCTCGTTGATGCCTTCGACCATTCGATCGGTGAAGAAGTTGCCGGCGCCGCCAGTGCGGATCACCTCGATCATCGTGCGCAGATCGATGCCTGCCTTCGCTGCAATGGCGAGGCCTTCGAGCGAGACCCACGCGGCGGTGAACGCAAGCAGGCTGTTCACCAACTTGGCGACGTTGCCCGACCCCAGCGGTCCGATGTGAAAGCTGGCGCGGCCAAGCTTGTCGAGCAGCGGCTTGCAGCGTTCGTAGACAGCAACATCGCCGCCGACCATGAAGACGAGCATGCGCATCTTCGCACCGGGCGCGCCGCCGGTGAGCGGCGCTTCGAGGAGATGACAGCCTGCCGCGCTGACGCGCGCGCCGACCGCACGCACTGTGGTCGGCGCGTTGGTGCTCAAATCGACGAGCACCGCGCCGGGGGTCGCGCCCGCAAGCCAGGCTGTAGCGACCGCGTCCATGATCGCGGGGTTGGGGAGGGACGTGAACACGACCTCGGTGTGTTTTGCCAACGCGGTGGCCGATGGCGCGGCCTTAGCGCCGGCGGCTACGAGGGACTCGACGCGGGTGGGGTCGAGGTCATGCACACGGACGTCGTGGCCGTCCGCGATCAAGTTGGCGGCAATCGCTCCGCCGATATTGCCGAGTCCGATGACGCCGATGCGTTGCGCTGCCGGGCTCATGAAGCCACCTGCGCGCTCGTCCCGTGGGCGGTGATCCCGTACAACCGCGCCGGGTTGTCCCACAAGGTTTTGCGTTTCACTCGTTCGGACAGCGTGTCGACTGCGACAAACTCTTTGATCGCGTACGGAAACTTGCCGTCACCATGTGGGTAGTCGCTGCCGAGTACCAGGCAATCGTCGCCGAACGCATCGACAACGTACTTCGTACCGCGCTCGTCGACCTCGGTTGAGATGAAGCATTGGCGTTTGAAGTACTCGCTTGGCTTCATGCGCAGGTAGGGCGCTTCGCGTGGGCCGAAGTAACCTTCGAAGTGTTCGTCCATCCGTTCGAGCCACCACGGCGCCCAGCCGGCTCCCGACTCGAGGAAGACGCAGCGCAGTGTCGGGTGGCGTTCGAGCACCCCGCCGACAATCAGGTCGAGACAGGCACCCATGTTCTCGACCGCGTGGCAGACCATGTGGAGTTTGAACAGCTTGTCGTAGCGGTCGCGGCCGAATTGGTTGAGATGCACCCCCGCGCCTTCGTGAGTGGCGAGCGGCACGCCGAGACGCTCGATCTCGCCGTAGAGGGCATCGAAGTCCTGGTGATCGATCGTACGGCCGTTGACCGGATTGGGGCGAATGAAGATCGCCTTCATGCCGAGTTGTTCGACCGCATACACGGCTTCCTTCACCGCGGTGTCGGGATCGTGCATCGTCACCATCCCCGCGCCATACAGACGAGCGGGCGCGTAGCGGCAGAAATCGGCGAGCCAGCGATTGTAAGCGCGGCAAATCGCGCCGGCGAGGCGCGGCGGGATGGCATCGACCGACGCCGCGTAGAGGCCGCGCGACGGGTACAACACGGCAATATCGATCCCTTCGATATCGAGCGCTTCCACTTGGCTGGCTGGATTGAAGCCTTGCCTGGCTGCGAAGCCGTAGCGCGCGGAAGGCCCGGTGGTG
>JBGOUW010000347.1:0-5517 GCA_041477755.1 Binatia bacterium | reverse complement strand
GCAAACAGCAGGAAGGCCAGTTCGTCACCAATTTCTATCCGGACGGCACCGTGGACACCACGGTGATTCATCTCGACGACGGCAGCGAGGCCTATACGCTGTGGGTCAATCCGCTCACCGGCCGCTTGAACTTGAACCCCGTCTACTCCGATGTCGACTACGGCTCGTAGACGCAGCGCCGGTTTCACCCTGATCGAGGTGCTGGTGGCCATCGTGGTCATCGCGGTAGCGTTCCCCGCTCTGCTCGGCCTCCACAACCGCAACTTGGTGCTGGTGGGTAACGATCAGAACCTCTCCACCGCGACGTTGCTGATGCGCCAGTTGGTCGCGCAAGTGGAGCTGCAAACCGAGTTCTCGGATTACGGCAACGTCAGCGGGAACTTCGACGGCTATCCCGGTTTCCGTTACGAACTCGAAATCACCCACACGTCCTTCGATGAGCTGCGCGAGGTTCGCCTGCGCGTGCTGTGGGACGAACGCCATCACGCCGATCTGCTGTACTATGTCCATCGCGAACCCGAGACCTGAGCCGGGCTTCACGCTGCTCGAAGTGCTGGTGGCGATGACCATCCTCGGGATCATCATGCTCACCGTCTACGGCGCGTTGTCGCGCACCTTGGCCTCCAAGGAGTACGCCGAGGCGCGCGGAGAGTTGTACGCGGCCGGACGCTCCGCGGTGCTCAAGATGGCCGACGACCTCGAAGCGGCGTTGCCACCGAGTCCGCACTCGGACGTTTCGTTCCGCGGGCTCGATCGCGGCGGGCGGCAACCGGAGGACGCGATCCAGTTCAGCGTGCGCACGCACAGTGGCTTTCAACAAGCAGCGCCGCGCAGCGGCCGCTCGACCATCACCTACTCGTTGGCGCCGCTGGCCAACAGCGACAAGCTCTTCACCGTGCGTCGTGACGAGGTCCCGCTGGTCGCGAATGCCGACTTCGACGAATCCCAAACGCCCGAAGATGCCCCGCCGCCCCCGAAACCGACGTCGGCCTATCTCTTCGACGAGACCGACTGCAACGAGCAGCGCTTCTGCGTCATCGGCCTGAGCTTCCACTATCTCGATCCCAAGACCGCCGAGTGGGTCGACGTGTGGGATTCCACCGAACCGGCGCACTTGAACGTGCTCCCGCTCGCCGTCGACATCGGTCTCACGCTCATCGACGGCAACGGCAACGCGCACGACTTTTCGACCATTGTCGATCTCGTGCTGTCGATTGGTACTTTGCCGACGCCGACGCCCCACTGATGAGAAACGAACGCGGCATCGCTCTGATCGTGACCATGTTGGTGGTGGCGTTGCTCACCATCACGGTGGTGGAGTTCACCTTCTCGGTAGAGGTGGACCAGCAGCTCGTGCGTAACTCGCTGAGCGCGATGCAAGCGTCGATGTTAGCGCGCTCGGGCATCAATCTCGGCGAAGCGGTGCTGGCGCGCGACACTGACGATCCGAAGGCCGATTGGTACTTCGAAGACTGGGCCAATCCCGACATCGCCGGCGTCATCACGCTCGATCCCGATGAGCGCTTGAAGGTGCAGGTGATCGACGAGTCGGGCAAGATCAACATCAATCGCACTCGGGGGCCGCGCGTCGTCCCGCAAGCGGCTCCGGCAAACACGCCACCGGCGGCGTCAAAGACTCCGGCCGCTGGCGCATCCCCTCAGACGGCTGAATCACTCTTGCGCGAATCACTGCGCCGCCTCTTCGAGGCCCAAGAAGTGCGGGTCGGCATCGTCGATGATCTGATCAACTACTGGGGGGCTTCCCCGACGCCCGTGCCGGGCAGTAGGCAGCCGCCACCGCAAGTCGAGGACTTCCGTTCACTAGAAGACTTTGGTGCCACCTTCGGCATTCCGTCGGCCAAGCTGACCAAGCTCTCCAAGTGGCTGACCGCGTTGCCAGTCGCTAACGCCGGAGTCGATGCCGGCAAGATCAACGTCAACACTGCGCCCGTCGAAGTGCTGACTCCGGTGCTCAACGACCCGCAGGCGCCCCAAGACATCGTTGACCGCCAAGGTGGAGAGCAGCCGATCAAGGAGACGGAGCTGAAAGATTTGCTTAAGAACGTCCCCGACGAACCGACCATCATCAAGCTGTTCGGCACCCGCAGTTCGTTCTTCCGCGTCTTTGCCAGCGCGATAGTGAGCGCGGACCCAACCGGGCAGCGCCACGGTGGCGTGGGACAAACCGTGGTAGCGTTGGTGCAGCGCCGGCCACGTCCCAACGTGCCGCAGAATGCCCCGCCGGATACGCCGCGCTGGACTTTGACCCCGCTTGATTGGCAGAAGAGGGGGGGCGCAGAGCTGTTTGCGCACCCAACGGAGGAGGAGCGGGGCGCAGCGCCGCTTGACCAATGAGGAAGGACACGGACTGAGCGGCCATGCCGCAACGAATTCTAGCTCTGGATGTCGAGGAGACCGAGGTCAAGGCCGCGGTGCTGGAAACCAGCTTTCGCGACTACCGCATCGCTGGCTTGTACCACGAAGCGCTCACGCCCGACGGCGGCGCCACCGGCGAGCAGGTGCGGCGCTTCCTCGACCGCCACCAACTCGCGGGCGAGACGGTGGTGTCGACCCTGCCCGGCGGGCTGGTCTCGCACCGCGTATTCTTCCTGCCGTTCCGTGATCGCAAGCGGCTCAACCAGACGATCCCGTTCGAACTCGAGACCCAGGTGCCGTTTGGTCTCGACGAAGTGATCGTCGACTACTCCGTGCTGCACCGCGATCGCTCCGGCACCACGGTGTTGGCGGCGATGGTGCAGAAGAGCGACCTTGAAGCGCATCTGGCGATGCTGCGGAGCGCCGGCATCGATCCCAAAGTCGTCGACCTCGCCTCATTGTCCGGGCTCAACGTTCTGCGCGTGCTGAGCGCCGACCTGCCGGCGACCTTCGCGTTCGTCGAGTGCAACGCGAACAGCGTTCATGTCGCCCTTTACCGCAATCAGCAGCTGGTGGGCTTGCGCACGTTGACGGTCAGGCACGGTGCGCCATCGACCAACGGTGCCAGCAACGGCCACGCGGTCAGCGAACCCGAGGCATCGATGAACGGTCAACACGACGACAGCGCGGCGCGCGCGCTGGCCGTCGAGCTGCGCTGGAGTTTGATGGTGATTAACGGCGCGCCGTTGGACGATCGGCTGCCGTGCTATGTCGCCGGATCGCCGGCGTGGCTCGATCATTCCGCGCCGGTGTTGGAACGCGAACTCGGCTTCGAGCTGCGCCGCCTCGATCGGATTCCGCTGCGCATGATGACACCGGCGGATCAAGCGGCGTTGCCGACTTGCACGGCGTCGCTGGGCGTCGCCTTGCGCGAAGTGGCGCCCGCCAACACGCTCGGGCTCAATTTCCGCCGCGACGAGTTCGCCTATCATCGCGGGCAGCAGGAGGTGCGGCGCGCATTCGGCCGCGTGGCGATTCTGGTGGGCGTGCTGCTGGTGATGACGATCGCCGATCTGTTTGCCGCCTATCAGTTCCAACTCAGCCGCTTGACGGCGATTGACGGGCAGATCCGCAAAGTGTTCATGGCCACACTGCCCGACGAGCGGCCGGTCAACGAGATCGCGCAGTTCAAGGGCGAGGTCGACAAGGCCGAGCAGAAGCTGCAACTGCTGGGTGGCATCGTGTCGTTGTCGGGCGCCGCCGCCATCGATATCGCGCGCGCCATCAGTGCGGCCCTCACCGACAAGGCGAAGCTCGATATCGACGAGTATACGTACGACCCGGAGGCCGTGCGCATCCGCGGCCGCACCGACTCGTTCGAAACGGTCGACACCATCAAGCAGCAATTGGTGGGGGTGCCGTACTTCAAGGATGTCCAGGTGAAAGATGTGAAGGCGTCCGCCGACGGCAAGGATGTGAGCTTTCGCCTGATTCTGATCATGACCAAGGACACGCACCTGGGAGAGTAGATGGCGTTCGATCCGCGCGAGGTATTCAACTTCTATCAGCGGCTGTCGCCGCGCGAGCGGCTGCTGCTCGGTGCAGCGGTCGGCTCGGTGCTGCTGATCTCGCTCTACAGCTTCGTCTGGGATCCACTGGTCGCCGGCCGCGAGCGCTTGGAGAAACGGATCGTCGCGCGCGAGAAGGATCTCAACGAGATGCAGGCGCAGCGCGCGCACTATCTCGATTTGCTGCGTCAGATCGAAGCCAATCAGTCGGTCGTGGTGCGCACCGACCCTAATTTCTCGCTCTTCGCGAACCTGCAGAGCGCGGTTGCGGCGACGGTGGCGCGTGAGAAGATCCAGTCGATGAATCCGACCGACAAGAACCTCACCGACGAGTATCAGGAACAGTCGGTGGAGATTAAGCTGACCGGCGTGGCGCTCGATCAGTTGGTGGCCATGCTCTACAAGATCGAGAAGGGTGACCCCCCGTTGCATGTCTCGCGATTGCAAGTGAAGAAGCGTTACAACGATCCGCGCAGCTTCGACATCGTGGCGACCGTATCGCTGCTCAAGCCACGCACGGCGGCGGCGGCGCCCGGAGCCGCTGCGGCGCCGGCACCGGGGGCGTAGCCGATGCGTCTGCCGCGGATTCGGTTGCGCTTGCCGCGCCTGTCGGCGCGGCCGCGGATTTCGTTCGAGTGGCTGGGCGGACTGGTCAGCCGCACCGTGCTGCTCTACGCCGCCTTCACCCTCGTCGTGTTTCTGGTCGGCCTGATCGTCAACTTCCCGCACGACATCGTGGTGCGACGGGTGATGAGCAAAGTCGATCTGAGTCCACTGCAGGTCGACTTCAAGTCGGCGCGCTTCGCGTGGCACCACGGCTACGAGCTGCGCGGCGTCCGCGTTTCGCAGTCCGTCGGTGGCGAGGACGTGTCGTGGTTGGAGTGCTCGACGCTCGACGTGCTGCCGGAATTGAAGGGACTGGTGCGCGGCCAATTCACCGGCGTGTCGTGGCAGGGCGAGCTCTATGGCGGCGCTGTAACGGGTCAGTGGACGATGGCGGGCGCCGGTGGCTCGGGGCAGGTCGAGCTGTCCAAGTTGGAACTTGGTCGCTATCGCGCATTGACGTCGCAGCTCGACGAAGGCCAGGTCACCGGCCAAGTGTCGGGAAACTTCACCGTGCAAGTTCCGAGCGTGGATCGACGCGCGACGCAAGTGAGCGGCGAGATCCTCGTCAATCGTCCCGGTTTGCTCGGCGGCAAGATCAAGGGCTTCAAGATTCCCGATCTCCAATTCGCGCAGGCCAAGGGTAAGCTGAGCGTGAAGGGCGATCGACTCGAAATCCAAGAGTTCCGTCTCACCGGCGATCAACTGAACGCGTCGCTCAGCGGCAGCATCGTGCTGCGCGATCCGGCGCAAAGCAGTCAGTTGAATCTGCGCGTGACGCTCGAACCCAGCGCGGCGACGCCCGACGCGATCAAAGGCGCGCTGCTATTGATCCCGCGCGCCCCTGGCGCGCGTCCCGACGCGCCGATCACGATCAGCGGCACCTTCGCCGCGCCGCAGATCCGGTAGTGCTTCAACGCGCGAGCCGCGTCTTCCGTATTCACGTGGAGAATCTTTGAGCGGCGCGGAT
>JBGOUW010000263.1:0-7034 GCA_041477755.1 Binatia bacterium | reverse complement strand
CGACGCGCTCAGGTACGTGGGCGAATCGGGCGCCAGCGCGGCACGCAGGCTGAGCACGTCTAGGTTGTTCGCAAAGAGGTGCGGCAACGGTGGCGGCGCGGCAATGCGCCAACCACCGGTGCCATCACTGACAAGATTGAAGGTCACGCTGTCGATGTACGCAGTGTCGTCGACGCCGATCCCGGAGAGGGTTTGGGTGACGGTGTACTGCACGTCGATCTCGACATGGTCGTCGCTGTAGCGCGGGGCTTCGATCTGATAGCCGCTGATCACCGCGAGCACATCCCACGCCGGCTCGAGTTCCCAATTCACCAGGGGCGCGATCGCGTTCCAGGTGCGCGGCTGCACGCGCTCACCGCGCCCGTCAGCCTGGCAGAACGCCCGCACCACATCGAGGGGAAACAGCGGGGCCTCAGCGTGCACGCGCGACGGCGAGAGCGCGAACAACGCTGCGGTGAAGCAAATGAGGATTCCGCGCGCCACTCGACTCACGGCAATACTCACGCTCCTCGTGCGCGCGTGATCCATCACACGTCAAGCCGCGCACTGCTACCGCTCGCGGCGAACGCGGCGCGGATCTCGCCGTAGTCCGTGCGACCAAACGGACGAAACCGCGCGTCGCCGAGCGGGCGCCAGTAGACGGGATCAGCGCACGCGTCGAGGTCGAACTTCTGCCGCTGCAACTCGCGCTTGAGCACCTTGTTGGTGCCGGTCTCGGGCCATGACTGGCACACGCGCACGTATGTCGGCACCCATTTGGGAGAGAGATCCGTCTGTCGCGTGAGAAACGCGGCGAACTCGGCCGGGTCGAATGCGTACCCGTCGCGCAGAATCACCGCCGCCATCACACGATCACCGGCCTGTGCGTCGGGCACGCCGTACACCGCCGCGAGCGCGACGGCGGGATGGCGCAGGAGAATCTCTTCGATCGGACGGCCGGGAAAATTCTCGCCGTCGACACGAATCCAATCGACGTCGCGGCCGGCGAAGTAGAGATAGCCGCGTTCGTCGCGGTAGCCGAGATCACCGGTCCAGTACCAGCCGTTGCGTGTGCGCGCACGCATCGCTTCGTCGTTCTTGTAGTAGCCTTCGAACCAGCCGGTGCCGAGCGTATTGACGATCTCGCCGATCGCTTCGTCGGGATTGAGTAAACGGCCGGCACCATCGAACTGCGCCGCCGGGCGCTGCCGGCCCTCTTCATCGACGATGAGAATCCCCGGCGCCGGCATGCCAATGCTGCCGGGCGGGTCGTTCGGTTGGCGCGTGACGCCGGCGCCACCTTCGGTCGATCCGAACGTGTCAATCACCCGACAGCCAAATCGTTCGGCGAACTCCGCCACCGTCGCGCTCGATCCCTCATTGCCAAAACAGATGCGCAAGGGATTGACGTGATCGTCGGGCTGCCGCGGCGTGGTGAGGATGTAGGCCAGCGGCTTGCCGGTGTAGTTGAAGAACGTCACGCCGTAACGGCGGATGTCGACGAGCCAGTGGGTTTTGGAAAACTTGCGGATCAATCCAAGGCCGCAGCCGTAGTAGAGCGCGGGGAAGTAGCCACACATCATCGCGTTGGAGTGGAACAACGGCATGGCGAGATAGCCGACATCGGCGGGCGTCAGCCCATACATGTTGCTGCCGATGTTCTTGCCGGTTTCGACCGCGCGGCCGTGTGAGCAGATGACCGCCTTCGGCGCGCTGACCGTACCGGAGGTGAAGATCAGCACGCACGTATCCTTGTCGCTAACTGCGATGTTGGGATCGCCTCCGCCGCCGTGTTGAGCGAGCGCGGCGTCGAGGTCGGTGCCATGCGGGTTCGAGGGCTCAGGGGTTCGGGGGTTCGAGGTGTCGGGCCAGCGACGGCTGACCAGGAATCGTTCGCGGGCGATGCCAAGCTGGCTGCCAATCGGATCGAGGAGCGGCAGATACTTCGCTTCGGTCACGAGAATCTGGCAGTCGGTGTGCGTGATGTCGCGCGCGAGGTGCTCGCCGCGCTTGGTGTTGTTGATGCCAACCAGTACGGCACCCGCGAGTGCGGCGCCGCCGAAGGCGTAGAGATAGTCCGGCGTGTTGTCGAGCAGGACACCAACGTGAAAGGGTTTGTCCGGCACTTTGATCGCAAGCAGCAGCTTCGCCCAGTGCATGCACTCGGCGTAGTACGCACCGAAGCTGACGCGCTCGTCGTTAAAGAGTACAAACGCGCGGTCGCGGGAGGTGCGGTCGGTGCCGCGCTGCTGGATCAGATCCCCGAGGGGCATGGGTCGGTCTTCACGTGCTCCGCTTTACTGGCAGCCACGGATATTGGGTGCAAGAGTCCAAGCGGTGCAAGCCAAGCATTGACGCGCCCGAGGTCAGTTCACAACACCGCGCGCCGCAGCTGTGGAAACACTTTCGACACCTTGCTGAGTACATAGTCGCCGTAGGTCCCGCGGAAATCGTGGACGCTGGCGCGGTCCCAGCGCTCGTCCTTGTCGTCAGGAACGGCGCCATCAAGCTCGATCGGTTTTACTTCGACGTTGAAGTTGGGATCGAAGAAGAACGGGAACGACAGGCGATCGCACTGGGCGCGGTTGTGCACCCGATGCGGCGTAGAACGGTACCGACCGCCGGTCATACGATCGAGCATGTCGCCGATGTTGCACACCAACGATCCCGGCACCGGCGGCGCGTCGATCCAGCGCGACTGCGACTTCACCTGCAGTCCGCCGGCATCGTCCTGCTTGAGAATAGTCAGCACGCCGTAGTCGCTATGCTCGCCGACGCTCCAGGCGGACTCATCGGCCGGCAAAGGCGGGTAGTTGAAGATGCGGAACAGAATCAGCGGGTCCGCAGTGTAGCGGTCGGCGAAGTAGGATTCGTCCAGACCGAGACTGAGTGCGATACCGGCCATGAGCGAGTGGCCGAGCCGCGTCATCGCCGCCATGTAGGCGAGCACGGTCTCACGGAACAGGGGAATGTCCGGGAACAAGTTGCGCCCGTGCATGGGCGTGCCGGCGCGCACGAGTGGGTGATCGTCCTCCAACTCGGCGCCGAAGTAGATCCCTTCCTTGCGATCGGGCTGACCCGACGTCAGCTCGCCGCCGACCGGAAAATAACCGCGCCACGCGCGGCCGCCCAACGCCATCCGGATCAGCATCTTGGTATCGACGTCTTGGGCGAAGAACTCCCGGCTGAGCTCCTCCAGTCGTCGCTGCAGTTGCTCATCAACCCCGTGGCCGACGATGTAGAAGAACCCGCACTCGCGACACGCTTGCGCGATCTGGGTCGCCACGGCGCGCGAGTCGCCGCGTCCGGCAACCAACGCGTCGATGTCGATGATCGGAACTTGTGAGAAGCGGTCGGCCACTCGATCTAACTCCCCGCTCTCGCTTGCCACGCCGCAGCGGTCTGACGATACAACACGTGCGGCAGGTCCGCGTAGATCACATCGCGCTCGTAGACGAATCCCGCGCTCTGCATGACCCGCTGCGATGCGCGATTGGTCGTCAGCGTGAAGCACACCAGATCCGCGCGGTGCAGCTCCGCGAATCCGACGCGGACGCACTCGCGCGCGAGTTCGGTCGCCAGCCCGCGCCTCCAGAACTCCGGCATCAGCGCGTAGGCCACTTCGACCTCTTCGCAATCGCCCACCGTGACGTGCCGCAGACCGCCGCGGCCGACGAAACAGCCGGTCGCCAAGTCCCGCGCCAACCAGTAGCCGAACCCGTGCTGCTCCCAGTGCGTTACGATGCGCTCGACGATCTGTGTTGTCTCTCCCGCAGAGCGCACACCACCGAGTGTCGCCATCACCTGCGGATCACGGTGCATGCGTGCGAGGTCGTCCACGTCGCTCGCCTGCATCCGCGTCAGCCGCAATCGCGGGGTGCAGAGTTCGTCGAGGGAATTCATCCGGGCTTCTTGCTCGGCAGCCGTTGGTCGGGCGGCACGTGGCCTTCGAACTGTGGCAGGCCGTCGTGAATTTCATACCACGGCGCTTTGAGCCCCACGAAGATGTGGCGGAGCGGCTGGATATCCGGATGGGTATCGAGCACGCCAGCCGGGATCACGACGAACGGGCGCTCGGCATCGAACACCGGTAGATCCGAGCCGCAACGGCGGCAGAACGCGCTGCGATAGGGCGGCGGCGCTTCGCGGATCGGCGCGACGTAGACCTCGACGAGATCAGCACCGCTCACCCAGCGAAAGTCATCCGTCTTCGCCGCCACCGCAGCAACGAACGCCGAGCCCGACGCCTTACGACATCGTTTACAGTGACAGTACTGCAGCGGCGTCAGCCGCCCATCGACCGCGAATTTCACGCCACCACAGAGGCAACTGCCTTCGACCATGTGCACTCCCTATCCCATTGACAGCAAAGCTAGCGCACCAAACGCGCCCGGTCGAACTTCGTCTCGTCAACCGTGTAGCAGTCGCAGAGAGAGCCAACCACGTCGAGTAGCCGCGTCAGTTGCGCTTCAGTGACAATGCGCGGCTCCAGATACTCTTCGGCGAACCATGTGCTGCCAAGGAAGTATGCGCGCGGGTCGGCAATCTGGCTGAGCCGTAGGTACTGGTACTCGTAGGCGTAGCGCGCCAGGCGCTGGAACAGTTTGGCCGCTGGGTATTCGAGCGTCAGACTGTAGACGTTGTTGCGGATATACGTCTCCAACTCCGCCGCTGTGAGGTAGCGGCGCGCCAGTAGGTTGGCCTGATAGTCGGGCATACGGTTCAGCGGGATCTGCGCAAGTGCAGCGCCGGCGCTGCCGGCTTCAGCGGTGAGACGGATGATCTCGTTACCGGTCAGCGAGCGTACGGCCGGCGGCGCGTCGCGGACGACTTCGTCGAACAACACGGCGAGTTGCACACGCAGTTCCACGTGTGCGGCGCGGCGGTCGTCGCGCACGGGAATCCACCCAGCGTCGGCGGCGAGGTGCCCCCACTCGTGAATCGTGCGGGCGGCCAGCATGAAGCGTTCGTACGGCGGCGTTGGCGCATGCAACCGGTCCATCGCCGGCTCGCGTAGGTTGTAAGCGATCAGCTTGCGGTCGACGTGCAAGTAGCTGAGTCCGCCCTGCGCGGTGTCGCGATGCGGCGCCGGCAACGCGTCGGGCTCCGCCAACGAAGTGAGGAAACGACGCGAGCGCTCGTCGATGATCGTGACGTCGTCACGAATGCGATGCGCTGCGCTTTCGCCGATGCCACCGAGCGTCGCGCGCACGGCGGCGATTTGATCGGATTCATCCGGATCCCACACAATGCGGCCGCCATCGGTGGTGAGCAGCACCCGTGGCTGCGCGTCGCGCAGCCAGCGGCACAGCTCTCCGGCGCGATCGCGCCCGCGCCGCGCGTGCGCCGTGCGAAACGAATCGACCGCGCGGGTCGCCGCCGCGGTCCATCGCCGCTTCAGCGTTTCAAGCCTCGGCTGCAGTGAACGCGGCACCAGCAACCCGCTCTGCGGGATCGCGGTGGTAGGTTCCAGGGAGATCAACACCGGCGGCTTGAGTGATGCAAGTTGACGGCGTCGAATCCACGGCAGGGAATCGGCGAGCGCGCGGAACGCCGCCGCGTCTGGCCGCGGCGTGCGCGCGCACGCCGCGCTGAACTGCGCGATCTCGTCGTCGGAACGTGTGAGCCAATAGCTCAGATTGCGCACCACCGCCTGCGTCACCTCCTGCAGCAGGCCCATGCGTTCGACGTGGAGCAATTGATACGCACCGAACTCGCGATGCGACAGCGCCGGATCGAAATCGCTCACGTAGAGCAACCACGAGCAACGATTGAACGGTTGGAAGTACGGCCGCACCCGCGTCGGATCGGTCACCACGCAGACGTGCTGCAGCCGCGGCGGCGTCCAATTCCCCGGCGCACGCGCGGCCAGTTCCGACGCACGCGCCCAGTAGGTCGCGAACGCGTCGTTGAACATGTCGACCCAGCCGGCGCTCACGCGCGGTAGCAGCAGAGTCCGAAACGCTGAGCTCACGCCGCGTGGCGAAAGATGCTCGATCGGAATGACGAACAGCTCGTCGTGGGTAAAATAGAAGTCAGCGAGGTTCGCCACGCGAACCGATTAGCGGCTGTAAGAATCGGCCGCAAACGGGCGCGGGCTGCAGCCCGTTGGCCTAACTGCCCGTTGAGAAACGAGGGACGCCCTCTTCGACGGGGCTCAGGACGCCCTTCGAGACGCCGCTTCGCGGCTCCTCAGGGTGAGCGGACTTTGCTTGAGCGACAAGGCCGAAGCCGCTCGTGCTGAGGAACTCCGCAGGAGCGTCTCGAAGCATGAACGGCTTCTTCAACGGGCTGCTAGCTCGGCGAGCTCGGCTCGCTCGACTCGATACGGTCGGGCGCACGCAGCGACCAACCGGGACTAAAGTCAGCGTCGACCTGGTGCCAGATCAGCGTGAACGCCGTGCGCGCGCCGACGCGATCGATGAACACTTCGTTCGCCTCAAAGTCGACGGCCGAAAGGTAGACATCATTGTCAGCATAGTAGACGAACCCCGCAATGCTGTGCCGCGGCACGCCTTCGCGCTCCATTTGGATGCGCAGGCCGCGCAACACACGCCAGGTTTCAAGCACCGTGAGGGGCTTCTCGAGCTGGCCGTAGAACGCCACGAAGTGCTGCCCGTCGTCATGAAGGCGAGGCACCCCGTCGGCGGGGAGGTTTCCGGTAGTGCCTTGGACCGGCCGCAACAACCACCCCAGGCCCGCCAGCCCGGCCAGCACCAAGATCAGCGCGACGCGTCGGGACGCATGGGATTTCATGGTGACTGTGAACGAGCAGATCACGTGCCACATGACTTCCCGCCCCCGGGTCAATCCCGGGTGCTGCAAGTGTCACCACAGGTGACGGTTCTTGCACGCGTCCTGTCATCTTTTTTGTGCGTCGGGCTACTTTTTGTGCGCGCTGTTGGCCCACCTCCCCGCGAGGTCACGGTGATCTGTTACAATGCCGACATGAAGCGCCGCATGCCGCTGGGCGATTTTCTCACCGCCTATCTCCAGAAGCTCGGTGTCACGCATCTGTTCGGCATCCCCGGCGATCTCGTTGTGCGTTTGTTTTT
>JBGOUW010000156.1:0-9659 GCA_041477755.1 Binatia bacterium | reverse complement strand
GACCGGGAAGAGCGAACGCCGCACAACGGTTCGGCTGCGCGGCGGCGATCTCGCCATCGAGTGGCGCGCGACCGACGGGCACGTCATGATGACGGGGCCGGCGACGGAAGTCTTCAGCGGCGAATTGGAGGTTGAGTGCGAATTGGAGGTTGAGTGATGACATCCCGTTTTCGCGGGTCGATGACCGCGCTGGTGACGCCGTTCCGTGACGGGCAAATCGATGCCGCGGCGTTGGAGCGCTTGGTCGAGTTGCAAATCGCCGGTGGTACGAGCGCGCTGGTCCCGTGCGGCAGCACGGGCGAGTCGGCCACCCTGTCGCACGCCGAGCACGCGGACGTCGTGCGTCTGGTGGTGCGCATGGCGAAGGGCCGCCTGCCGGTGATCGCCGGCACTGGCTCGAATTCCACGGCGGAAGCGATCGCGCTGACCAAGGCGGCGAAGGAAGCGGGCGCCGACGCTGCGCTGCTGATCTCGCCCTACTATAACAAGCCGACACAAGACGGCATCTATCAACACTATCGCCACATCGCCGAAGCGACACGCTTCCCGCTGATCGTCTACAACATTCCCGGTCGCACCGCATCGAAGATCGAAGCCAGCACGCTGGCGCGCCTCGCCGAATTGGACGAGATCATCGGCGTCAAGGAAGCCACCGGCTCGCTCGACGAAGTGCAGGAAGTCGTGCGCACCTGCGGCGAGCGGCTCGAGGTCTACTCGGGCGACGACTCGCTGACGCTTCCGGTCATGGCCGTCGGCGGCAGCGGAGCGATCTCGGTGATCGCGAATATTCTGCCGAAGGAATCGGCGGCGGTGACCAGCGCGATGCTGCGCGGCGATCTGATGGAAGCGCGGACACTCCACTTCCGCTTGCTGCCAGTGATGAAGGCGTTGTTCCTCGAAACCAATCCGATTCCGGTCAAAGCAGCGCTCGCGATGATGGGGCTGTGCCGCGACGAGTTACGGTTGCCGTTGCTGCCCATGACTGACGACCCGCGCGCCATACTGCGCGCCGCGTTGCAGACGATTGGAGCGCTCTGATCATGGCGGTCGGAATCATCGTGTGTGGCGCGGCCGGCCGCATGGGTCGCACGCTGATCAACTTGGTGACACAGTCGAGCGAACTGACGCTGGTCGGCGCGGTGGAAGCTGCGGGCTTGGCGTCGGTTGGTCGCGATGTCGGGGAGAGCGCCGGGCTGGGTACGTTGCACGTGCCGATCGTCGATAGCCTGGAGAAGGTCATTCGGCCGGACGCGGTCACGCTCGACTTCACCAACTCGGCGGCGGCGGTGGCGCACTTGCGGACTGCGGTGAAGCATGCGGCCCCGATCGTCATCGGCTCGACCGGCTACACGCAGCCGGAGCAAGCGGAGCTCGATCGCCTCGCGCCACAGACGCGCGCGGTCGTCGCCCCCAACATGAGCGTGGGCATCAACGTGCTCCTCCAACTGGTGCGCATGGCGGCGCGCACTCTCGGTGCCGACTTCGATCCCGAGATCGTCGAGATCCATCACAAGACGAAGATCGATGCGCCGAGCGGCACCGCGCTCCAGCTCGGCCGCGCGGTGGCGTCGGCACTCGGACGCGATTTCGAGAAGTCAGCCGTCTTCGGGCGGCAGGGGATCACCGGCCAACGCAATCCGAATGAGATCGGGATGATGACGTTGCGCGGCGGCGATGCCGTCGGCGATCACACGGTGATCTTCGCCGGGCTCGGCGAGCGGCTTGAACTCACGCACCGCGCCCAGAGCCGCGATTGCTTGGCGCGCGGGGCGTTGCGGGCGGCGACGTGGCTGATCAATCAACCCGTCGGGCGCTACAGTATGGCAGACGTGTTGGGCTTGAAGTGAGCTTGCGCGTCAGCGCATGGCTTTTCGAATCCGCTCCATCGCCTCGGCGAGTCGGTCGTCTGACACGGTCAGCGAGAACCGCACGAAGCCTTCACCGAACTGGCCATAGGCTGGGCCGGAGGCGACCACCACGCGCGCCTGCTCGAACAACAGCGTGGTGAACTCGAGGCTGGTCATACCCTTCGGCACGGGCACCCACAGATAGAAGGTCCCGCGCGCCGGTGTGTAGTCGATGCCGATCGCCTTCAGCGTATCGAGCACCAGCGCGCGTCGCTTGGCGTAGAGGCCGAGCATGTGACCGATGTTCTCGCCGCAGTGCTGGAGCGCGGCGATGCCGGCGTACTGGACCGCATTGAAGACCCCCGAGTCGGTGTTCTCCTTCACCTGCGAGATCGCCGCGATCAGGTCTTTGTTGCCGATCGCCATGCCGAGGCGCCAGCCGGTCATGTTGAACGGCTTCGACAGCGAGTTGAGTTCCACGCCGACATCCTTCGCGCCCTCGACCGAGAGGAAGCTCAGCGGCTTCTCGCCATCGAAGACGATTTCGATGTACGGGTTGTCATAACAGATGGCGATGTCGTACTGGCGCGCGAACGCGATCAGATCGCGCAGGAACGCCGGCGTGGCCACCGCGCCGGTGGGATTGTTGGGATAGCAGACGAACATCGCCGTGGCTTTGCGCGCGACCTCGGTCGGGACGTCGGCAAGCACGGGCAAGTAGCCGTGCTCGGGACGAATCGGGATGCTCACCGGCTCGGCGCCGCCAATCAGGATGCTGGCGCGGTACGCCGGATAGCCCGGGTCGGTCATCAGCACCGTCTCGCCCGGATTGACACGCGCGAGGACGAAGTGGTGGCAGCCTTCCTTCGAACCGATCAGACCTAACACCTCGGTAGCGGGATCAACGGTGACGCCGTAGCGCTGCGCGTACCAGGTGGCGACCGCCTGGCGGAACGCCAGCATGCCCTTCTCTTCGTCGGTTGGGTAGCGGTGGTTGGCCGGGTCGGCGCCGGCGCGGGCCAGCTCGTTCACGACCGCGTTCGGAGTGGGCTCGACCGGGTCGCCGATAGCGAGGCTGATGACGTCGATGCCGGCCGCGCGTGCCTGGCCGATTTTCTTGCGTAGCTCCATGAACGGATAGGGAGGAATCAGCTTCAAGCGGTCGGCGGAACGCATCGGGGACACTCCTTTGTCGGTCGCGTGGGCAGCGACTACCATCGGGTGCGTGGCAGGGCAACACCCGTTGCTGGGCGGACGATCGACAGTTGTAAACCCTGGTCGAAGGCGCTATGAGCGCATCGGTCACGCTCGCTGCGTGATTATGTGGTGCCGTAAGTTGCGGACGGGGGCGTCGCCAGCAGACCAGGCGCTCACCGCGGGGAAGGGGGAGGTTCAAGCGGCGCTATGCCCCATCGGGCATTCATCGGGATCGGGTCCAATCTCGGGGACCGCAAAGCCAATCACATCGACGCATGGGATCGGATCGGCAAGCTGCCCGGTACGCGCATCGTCAAAGCGTCCTCTCTCTACGAGAGTGAGCCGCACGGCGATGCCAAGACCTGGTTCGTCAACGCGGTCATCGAAATCGAAACCGAGTCGTCCGCGGACGAGTTGCTCAAGCGGCTCAAAGTCATCGAGAAGGTGATGGGGCGCAAGCGGGTGAAGGGCAAGCGCTGGGGCTCACGCGTCATCGATCTCGACATCCTGCTGTTCGATAACGAGGTGGTCAACAAGCGCACGCTACGCATCCCGCACAAGGAGCTGCCGAATCGGCGCTTCGTACTGGTGCCGATGTGCGAACTCGCTCCGCAGATGGTGCATCCTGCCCTCAGCGCAACGATTTCCGAGCTGCTGTCCGCTTCCAAGGATAAGAAGAAGGTCCACCTGATGCCACGTTCCTGAGCGGCGCTGCTTTCGAGCACGGGAGGCGTTTGCTAAGCATTGGTCAGGAGAAGCACCATGAAGCTGTTCATCGATACCGCCGATGTCAACGAGATCCGCGAGGCCGCGAGCTGGGGCATTCTCGACGGGGTGACGACCAATCCCTCGCTGGTGGCCAAGACCGGCCGCGACTTCGAGTCGGTGATCAAGGAGATCTGCGCCATCGTCGATGGGCCGATCAACGCCGAGGTGGTCAGTACCGAAGCCCCGGGTATGGTCGAAGAGGGCGAGCGGCTCGCGCGCGTGCACCGCAACATCTACGTCAAGGTGCCAATGACGGTCGAAGGCCTCAAGGCGACCAAGATGCTGAGCGACCGCGGCATCCGCGTGAACGTAACCTTGATCTTTTCACCCGCACAGGCGTTGCTGGCGAGCAAGGCCGGGGCGCGGTTCCTCAGCCCGTTCGTCGGCCGGCTCGACGATGTCGGCCACGACGGCATGGCGATGGTCGCGCAGATCGTGCAAATCCTCCACAACTACGAGTTCCCCGCCGAAGTGCTCGTTGCCAGCGTGCGCACCCCCGAGCACGTGATCCGCAGCGCCGAGATGGGCGCGCACATCGCGACCTGTCCCTTCTCTGTGCTCCAACAGCTCGTAAAGCATCCACTGACCGACTCGGGATTGGAGCGCTTCCTGGCGGACTGGAAGAAGGTTCCGCAGCGTAGCTGATCCGCTGTCCGCAGACTGCCGGCTCGTTCGGGGCTGGTGTGACAAGCACAAAGAGCGAAGGCTACAAGCGCCGGAGTTCGGAGGGGTCATGCTGAGCACGAGGCTATTGGTGGCAGGATTCGTGGGCGTGTTGGCATTCGGCAGCACGGGCGTAGCGCATGCTGGTCGGCTCGTCTACATGGGGCCGGACCCGAGCTGTCATACGACCAGCGAGCAAACCCAGCAGGCTACCAATATCGTGCGTTGGGCTGGGCACGGCAACGATCCTCGGGTGCTGCTCGTCAACGCGAATTGCTCCGGTGACACCATGCTCATGAACGCCGGATTTACGCAGGTCACGTCGATCGACGAATCGCAGTTCTCGATCCAGACACTCAGCAACTTCGACGTGATCTACGTCACCTACACTTCCCACGCGGGGAACTTCCTCAGCTCCGCGGCTGCGGTTGCGAGCTTTGTGGGTGCCGGCGGCGGACTGGCGATCGAGGGGAATGCAAATTCGATCGCCTGGGCGCCGTTTGGGAACGTGGTCGGGTACAAGAAACAACAGAGCGACAGCGTGACCATTGTCGATCCAATCCATCCGGTGATGGCCGGCTTGACGAGCGGTGGGTTCGACAACTCGCATGCGACGTTCAGCAACGCCCCGGGGGCGGGATTCCAAATTCTGGCACGGGACGGCAATGGTAGGGTTGATTTCATCGTTAAAGACGTTGCCTCATCAGCGGTGCCGGCGATGAGTTGGCCTGCGATGGCCGGCCTCTCTATCCTGCTCCTGACCTTGGGGCTGCAGCACCTTCGGCGCTCGACCTCGTTGGACTAGTCGGGACGTCGTTAGGGTCCGCTGAGGACCTACCGACCTAACGTTCGCCCAAACTGGGGCATCAATTGCTCCCGAGCAATTCCACCAACGCCGTAACGTCGGCGGCGGAGACGCGGCCGTCGTGGTTGACGTCGGCTCCCGGCGTTGCCGGGCTTCCTCCGAAAATGATCGCGAACAATGCGTCGAGGTCGGCCTGATCGACCACTCCGTCGCCGTTGACGTCGCCGGGGATCGGCTCTGGTGTATTCGTCGCCACGGCTGTCGCGGTCGCGGTGAGCGTCGGCATTGGTGACGCAGACGCTGTCGGTGTTGGAACCAACGTGGCGGTCCCGCTCGGCAGCGGCGTTGCCGACGGGGTTGTGGTTGCGGTTTCGGTCGGCGTCTCGGTGTTGGACAACGTTGGGGTACTCGTGGTTGTCGCGGTTGGCTGCGTGGGCGTGATGGTTGGCGATAGTGTGATGGTTGGTGTGCCGGTGCGTGTGCCGGTTCGGGTGACCGTCGGAGTCTTGGTGGCTGTTTGAGTGATCGTCGGCGTGTGCGTGCGTGTTGGGGTCGCGCTGCGTGTCGGGGTCGGCTGAGTCGGCGTGACTGTCGGCGTATTGGTGATCGTGGGCGTCGCGGTAATCGTCGGCGTGTCGGTGGGCGTGGCCGTCGGCGTGACGGTGGGCGTGTCGGTCTCGGTCGCGGAGGCGGTCACCGTCGGCGTCTCAGTGGCCGTGGTGGCAGTAGCCGTCGGTGTTGCGGTGCGCGTGCGGGTCGCGGTCCGAGTCTTGGTCACGGTTGGAGAATTGGACGGGGTGCGGGTTGACGTTGTGGTGGCCGTGCCGGTGGATGTTGGCGACGCGGTCCGCGTCTTCGTCGGCGTCAGGGTTACGGTACCAGTTCGCGTGGCGGTTGGCTGCGTCGGCGTTGCGGTCGCTGTCGGCATGGTGGACGTGATTGTCGGCGTGGGCCCGGTGGGCGTGATGCTCGGCGTTTGCGTGATCGACGGAGTGAGGGTGGCGGTTGGCGGGTGCGTGTTGGTTGGGGATGACGTTGCCGTCGGGCGCAACGTCTTCGTCGGCGTTCTGGTCTCAGTTGGCGTGAGCGTCGGGCGCGCCGTCCGCGTGATTGACGGTGTCCGTGTGATGGTCGGCGTGCGCGTGGGGGTTGGGGTGAAGGTCGCGCTTGGGCTGCGGATCGGCGATGGCGTCTTGGTGAACGTTGGCGTCCGCGTGAACGTGGCGGTTGGGAGCGGGCCATTGGCGGTGTTCCACAGCTGGGCGATCACCGAGTCGCCGACGATCAACTCATCGATCATAGGGACGGCCAGTGCGAGGGCAGCACCGTCGGTGCCGCTGGCGGGATCCTCGGCGAGCGCGGCGCAGTCGAATGGGAAGCCGGTCGAAGTCGGGTCACACGGCGCGTCGCCGCACGACGACCCCAGGGCGATTGCCGAGCCCTCGGTGTTGCTCTGATCCACGATCGCCAACGAAGCCAGGCCGGTGGTGACCGGGATGATGCGCGTCACGCCGTGATCCGGATCATCCGCGGTGCACGGAATGCCGTCGAACCCCTTCGCTGGATTGGCCGTGGAGGTCTCGCACCCATCTTCGGTTGGGGCGATGGCGGTGATGAATGCGACGGCCAAGCTCATGCGCAGGAACGCCGACCCCGGTGGCCCGCTGCCGGCCGCGATCAGATGGAGCGGGCCGTTGCAGACGCCGTCGTGAAGAGAATTGCGATTGCACGCCGGCGGATTCGCCGAGTCTTCTAAACACGCGTGGCCGTCGGTTGCGGCGTCCGCAGCTGCGCACTCCGGATCGACATCGGTGGTGTTGTGATCGAGCGCCATTGCTGCGTTGACCTGGTCCAAGCCGCTGCAGCCGATGACTCCGGCGCCGATGTTGCCGGGACCAAACAGGTCGCTGCGGACGCTCGCACGCATGCACACGCACACTGGACCGATTTGGATCGGCGCGAGGTTGACCCCGTTGGCTTTTATGACCAGCGGCATGATGCCGTTGGCGCCTGGGTTGCCCGTCGTGAGGGCGATGGTGCCACTCACTCCGGGCTGACTGTCGGAGAAGAATGCGTGAATCGGGGTCTGCAGCCGCACCGCGCTGCGTTGCGGTGAGAAGGAGAACACCCGGGTTGTCTCGATCGTGCAGTTGGCCGCGCAGCCGTCACCGCCGACGGTGTTATGGTCGTCGCACTCTTCGGTGGTGGCCTGCTTGCCGTCGCCACAAACCGCTGGCGTGGGAGAGGGCGTCTGGCCGGCAACGGCCGGCGGCCAAATGGCAAGCGTAAGCAAGCCCAACCCCAGGCAAGAAAACGGCCACATGCGCGACCAGATCAGCCCCCAGAGCCGCTGCAGACTCGTTGTCGATCTCGGCATCATTTGCGCCACCTCCGCGCGACCCCACTCCCTCCGCACGAAGGACGCCGTCGTTTAGCACACCTACCCGGCGGGAATGAAGCGACCACTGTCCGCAGTGTCGAGCCATCGACGGACGACGAGTGGTTGGCGCTCAAGGAGTGCCCTGAGCCGCCGCCGGTTCGTTCGTTCAGCCCCGCGTCGTTGCGGAACAGATTCTGCACCCCTCGCGAGACATGACTACTCGATTGCTGCCGCTGCCGGTCATCCTTGCGCTGTCCGCGCTGCTGGCGCTGCTCGTGTCAGTCCCTTCCTTTCACTAGTTGCACCGACTCGCGCGCGCAGTGTCGAGGCGCGGTACCGCTCCACCCATGACCCGCTGTAGTGCTTGCCATGGCAGCGCGCGCGCAGAGCGCTTTGTGCTTGTCGAACGCTAGATTTCTATCGCTGACGCATCACGCCGCAGATCGCTAGAGCCGGAGCGATGCCGGGGCATGCATCGTGCTGTTACTCATGCCGCATGACGACCCTCCAGCGCTTCCAATCCCGCTTCCTCACCGCTGCATTGCTCGTCTTCATCTCCACTCGCGTGTTCGCCACCGACTACTTCGTGGCGCCGACCGGCAACGACGCGAATGACGGAGCGGACGGCACCCCCTGGCGCACGGTTTCCCAAGCCGCCAATCGAGTACAGGCGGGCGATACCGTCACGATCCACCCGGGGACGTATCGCGAATCGCCGTGGCTGACGACTTCCGGTGCGCCGGGCGCACCGATCACCTTTACGGCCGAGCCCGGTGCAGTGTTCGAGAGCCCGGATCCGAACGCCAGCGAAGAAGCCTTCAACATCGCGGGTGCGGGATATGTTCGGCTGGTGGGATTCGAGGCAACCGGCGGCTTCGACGAGACTATCTTCCTCCGCCCGGGTTCGCACCACATTGAGATCTCCGACTGCAAACTCTACGGTAATCACATCGGTATCTTGATCGCCGATTCCGACACCGTGACCGTCACGAACTGCTCGCTGCACAACAACGTGCGCGCGGGTCTGCGGGTCGCGGGGACTACCCACAATGTCGTGGTCAGTGATACCGAGAGCTTCAACAACAGCGACGGGCTTGGTTGTGACGGTCAGGCGGACGGATTCACCGGCGATCGGACCGCCTCCAACATCAGTTTCGTGCGCACCAAAGCACACGACAACGGACAAGATGGCTTCGACGTGCCGGCGACTGGCGTGTTTTTCGATCAGGTCGAAAGCGCCAACAACGGCTGTGCCGGTTTCAAGATCTGGAGTGACGCGACGCTGTCGAACTGCCTGGTTCGGGGCAATCACACCGGCATTGGCACCACCTCCGCTACCGGCAACACGACCGTGACCATCACCAATTGTACCGTCGTCGACAACGTGCTCGGCATTGTCGCCAAGCCGACGATGACGCTGGGTACGCGCTACAGCGTGAACCTCTTCAACAACGTTCTGGTCGGAACGGGCCACGTGCTCGACTTCTACGACACGGTCAATCTGTTCGAAGCACGAAGCGTCCTTTGGTCTGGAGACCTGTACACTCCTGTCATCCAGCAACTCAGTTCCACCGGATTGAGCAAGCGCGTCTTCAAGGGCCACGATGTCAACATCGGGCGCTGGAAACGCCTGTTGGTTCGAGGTGAAGGGACGCTCGCGATTGATCCACAACTGGACGGCGACTACGCGCCCGCCGCGGTGAGCGCGGCCGTCGATCGCGCGCGCAGCGATGTCGCGCCGATGACCGACTACGCCGGCACCCTTCGTCCGCAGGGGGGCGGCCCGGACATCGGCGCGATCGAGGTTCCTGGCGGGGTGGTTAATCACCAGCCGCTCGCGGACTGCGGCGTAGCCAATCGCATCGGGCGCGTGAAGCGCCGGCTTGCCTTCAATGCGGCGGGCAGTCTCGATCCGGATGGCGACGTGCTGACGTACTCGTGGGACTTCGGCGACGGATCCCCCGCTCTCGTCGGAGCGCGTGGGCTGCACGCCTTCGCG
>JBGOUW010000289.1:0-6543 GCA_041477755.1 Binatia bacterium | reverse complement strand
GCGCGACTACTTTTTCGTTGAAGACGGCGCCGCGGCGTACATGCTGCTCGCCGAGCGATTGGCCGCCGATGCGAGCCTGCGTGGTCAGGCGTGGAACTTTTCGTACGAGCAGCCGCTGACGGTGATCGAGTTGGTGAACAAGATCCTGGCGGCGATGAACGTGCAGGTCGAGCTCGACATCCGCAACGAAGCCGTCAACGAGATCCGCTACCAATATCTCAGCTCGGCGCGGGCGCGCACGGAGTTGGGTTGGCGGCCGCGCTTTAGCCTCGAAGACGGGCTGACGCACACCATCGAGTGGTACCGCGAGTTCCTGCGATGATCGACGGCGTTGCGATCCATCCGCTCAAGCGCATTCCCGACGAACGCGGAACGATCTTCCACATGCTCAAGCGCACCGACGCGCACTTCCGCGAGTTCGGCGAGATCTACTTCTCCAGCGTCTACCAAGGCGTGATCAAGGGCTGGCATCTTCACCATCAGATGACGCTCAACTACGCGTGCATCGCCGGGCGGATCAAACTGGTGCTCTACGACGATCGTGCGCAGTCACCATCGTGTGGTCAGGTGCAGGAGATCTTCCTTGGCCCCGACAACTACGTGCTGGTGGTCGTGCCGCCGCAGGTGTGGAACGGATTCAAGGGCCTGGCGCCGGAGTCGATCGTCGCGAACTGCGCGACGTTGCCGCACGATCCGGACGAGATTGTCCGCCTCGATCCCTTCAGCCCGCAGATTCCGTACGACTGGTCGCTGCGCCCCGGGTGAGAGACACCTCAGCGCACACAGTTCGGCGCCGGCTGAGTTGTTGTCAGGGACAGCGCTAGCAGGTCGTTGGGAAAGTGCGGCGCCCCCTTCGACAAGGCTCAGGACAGGCTTCGAGACGGCGCTTCACGCCTCCTCAGGGCGAGCGGGAAACGTTGTGGCAGAAGGGAGCACCGCTGATGCTGAGGAGCGCCGAAAGGCGCGTCTCGAAGCATGCGGGGTTTTTCAACGGGCTGCTAGTCGGTTGCCCGGTGACGGAGCAGATCGAGTTTGGTGATCCACGCGGCGTAGTCATCCCACACGTGGTCCCACTCGATCGCGATGCGCTCGTCGTCGGGATTGCGAAACGACGAGCCGGCGCTGTCAGAAGTCGCTTCCACCTCGCAGGCGGTAAGATGCAACCGGCGCTCGATCAGCTCCCGCCGCACGGTGTCAACCCACTCGCGCGCGGTTGCCAACAGTCCCGCTGGCCGCACGATGCCTCTGCGGCCGTCGATGAGGTCGCGCGCGACTTGCTCGTAGATGCGCGCGAGGTGTGACCAGGGCAGATAGTCCGACACCGCCGCCGGTGTGTTCAGCACGAACTTGGTGCGAGTCAGCGTGTGTCGGATCAGCGTCGGCACGACCCGCTCGTCGTTTTCGAGCGGACCGATCGGGTTGGGGATCACGATCTTCGAAACCAGCACTCCGGCCGCTGTGGCGAGACGCGTGAGCGCTTCCCACACCGCGCGCTTGCTGTGTGCGTAGGGTGTCGCCGTTGCCTCGACGGCGTTGCCGCCTTCGCCGGGTTCGAAGAACGATCCGGAATAGATGACCCCGCGCGCCGCAGATTCCGCCAGCGCGGCGACGAGGTCGGGAAGCGGATCGAGCCCAATTCGGGTGGCGGCCGCCACGTCGTAGTCCGGCGATCGGAACGCTTCCATCCAGTGGTGATGGTGTACCCACAGGGCCGGCCGATGGGAGCGTACCCAGCGCGCAAAGCCGCCGTCCTCAGCCCGTACGCCAAAATGAACCCGCACGGATTCTTGCAGTAGCTGCACGCGCAGGCCCCGCAGGCCGGCGTATTCTTCAGCCGCGCGCGGGCACAACGCGTGGACCTCCCATCCGCGCGCGTGCAGCTCTCGCGCGATCCACAGGCCGGTGAAAGACGATGCGCCGGTGACCGCGGCCACGAGACGCGCGCTCATCGTTGCGCGCGCACTCCGGCTTCGAGCTGTTCAAGCATGTAGCCGAGACGCGCCTGATCGAGTGCGGGATGGACGCCGATCCAAAAGGTGCGCTTGAGGATCTCGTCCGACGCCGTCAGCTCACCGTGAATGCGGAACTCGAGGTCGCGGTACGCGGGCTGGCGGGTGAGGTTGCTGCCGAACATCAATCGCGTGCCGACCTTGTGCTCTTCGAGAAACGTGGTGAGCCGCTCACGATCGATGCCGTCGGCGCAGTGGAGCGGGAAACCGAACCAACTCGGTTCGGTGCCGGCGGTCGGCTCGACCGGAATCAGCGCGGCGCGCAACCGCGGCGAGCTGGTCACGCCGTCGTACAACGTGTGCCAGTTGGCGCGTCGCGCGGCGATGAAGCGATCGAGCTTGGCGAGCTGCGACAGGCCGATTGCCGCCTGCATGTCGGTCATCTTCGCGTTGTAGCCGATGTTCGAATAGACGTACTTGTGATCGTAGCCACGCGGTAGGCCGGCAAACTCCCAGGCGAAACGCTTGCCGCAGGTGTTGTCCTTGCCGGTATCGCACCAGCAGTCACGTCCCCAATCGCGCATGCTTTCGGCGACGCGCTTCCAGCGGCCGTCGGCCGGAATCACCGCGCCACCTTCGCCCGTGGTGATGTGATGCGCGGGATAGAAGCTGAGGGTGGCGAAGTCGCCGAAGCTGCCAACCGGCGCCGCGGTCTGGGTGGCGCCGGTTGAGATCGTGGCGCCGAGCGCATCGCAACAGTCTTCGACGAGGTAGAGTCCTTCGGCTCGGCACCAGTCGGCGAGGATGTCGGCGCGGTACGGATTGCCGAGGGTGTGGGCGAGGACGACCGCGCGCGTTTTCGGCGTGCGTGCCGCCATGATTGTTTCCGGCTGCGCGTCGAGCGTGCGAAAGTCCACGTCGACGAACACCGGCACCCAGCCGTTTTGAAAGATCGGGTTGACCGTGGTGGGAAAGCCCGCGGCCACCGTGATCACTTCATCGCCCTTGGCGAGCGGGCGGCGATCGAGGGTCTTCAGCATCGGTGCGCCGAGGCTGCTGATCGCGATCAAGTTGGCGCTCGACCCACTGTTGACCAGCAAGGCGTTGCCTTGCCGGTTCATCCGCGCCGGCAGCGCTTGTTCGAGCTGCGTGCCGTACCGACCCGAGGTCAGCCACAGATCGAGCGAGGCATCGATGAGGTGGACGAGGTCTTCGACATCGAGCACCTTGGCGGTGACTGGGATGTATGTCGTGCCGGCAACGAACGGCGCCGGCGCGTGCGCCACGTCGAAAAACGCACGCGCCGCCTGCAGCACCTGCGCGCGCGCGTCGTGCTTTGGATCGCGCGCCGCAACCGGGGTTGGCGACGATGAGCTCACGACATTCCTCGCGGTGTCATCGCGTTGGACGATATCTTACTTGCGGCGCTTGGCCAAATCTGTCGGGTTGATGGTGCAGGGCACTACTAATGTCGTTTCTCGCGAATCTTAGCAACGTCGAATCTCGCAAGTCGTTCGAGTAGACGTTCTGTCACCCTCTTCCTCTAGGGGCTTTGCACAAGCAAGCGATCTTGCACAAATGGTCGATGGACTGCACAGGAAGTCCGGAGAATCACCGGACGAATCTCAGGACATGGTGAGCGCGTTGATGCAGAGCGATGGCAAGCGGTTGATGTACCGAACTTCGCCGACTTCTATCTGGTACGTTTTGGTCGACGGTTACGCGGCGAATTGAATTTTTCGATCGCAATAAAGTATTTCCACTGAAAGCGCAGTAGAGTCGAATGATGGACAATGTCCGGCAAGTGAACGACTTCGAGAATATGACCCTCGCGGCGCAACTCAAAGAAGTTAAGAGGAGTGCCTTCGCCCGTGAAGGGCTCAACCTCGATGCGGGCCTCGCGGCGGAGAACCTCAACCACGCGCCGCCGGGTTTGAGCGCGATCGCCCACAAGGATCAGGCAGCTTCGAGGAACTCAATCCGAAACGGAAACAGATGCCTTGAGAGTTGGGAATATCGGTTTGCAATGCCACTAGCAATGCGCTGCCGAACGAACTCCGGTGCCGGACGCAGCAAGCGTTCTATCGTCTGAAATTCCTTCAGGTGCGCGCTAATGGTCGCCGCAAGACCGTACTCGAAAGACCGGCGCACATCGTCGAGATTTTTGCCTTCTGCGCCATAGTCAATCTCAATGCCCTGTGCGAACCAGTGATCCTCGCACTGAGTGATGAGCACTTGAAGGTCGGAGATTCCAACGATGTGCTTGGTTCCGTCTTCGCTCCGAACATGAACGGCGCTGGTTCGATGTTGTTTTGTCATCTCCCCCCTTCCGTCGTTTTTTTGTTTTCGCCCCTATTGCCTGTTTGGAGCGCCTCTTCCAGCTTCATCGGTTAGAGCGACAACCCGTTTGGGTGCAGACCACCATGCGCCGATGTTTCTAGCATAAACTCACCGAAAAATGACAAACGTAAAAAAACCGGCAAGGGCAGTTCCTTCGCGCTTCCGATGGCGATTCGCGGGCAAAATTAACTCGCAGGCGCGACCCCTGCCAGAAATGCGCGATTCAGCGCCACAATCGTGGCAGTTTGTTGGGTAAGTGGATTACCAACCGCCGCGAACGGCACAGACGAATGTGCCGCTGCCGTAGATTCTTATCGACGGGTCACCCGAGCCGTCGTAGTCTTCGAAGCACACGTTTCGCGCCTCGTCCCTCACCCTGGAAAGGTAACTCTTCAGCAAGCTTCGCGCTCACTCGGGTCGCGGATATTTTCGAGACTCAAGCTAATCCCAAACCTTGAAGATGCATCTGAGACCCGATCTTCCTTGCCCTGCGCGGATCGGAATGGCAAAGCTGCCGCTGGGATGACGGCGGGGGAGCGGACCAGTGAGGATCAAGAACCCGGAATGACGCCCGGCGGAGTCGCGCGCGGGCTGGCGTGCGTGGTGACGATCGGACTCGTGGCCGCCGCGCAGTGGATGTTCGCCAATCCGGAGTGGCGCCCGACCGGATGGTGGCTGATGTTGACGGCACTGCTGGTCGCGCCGCTGTGGCAATGGCGGTTGACGATCACGGACTGGCGGCAAGCGAGCGGACGGCTCTGGGGTCTGCACCCACGACCGATACGACGCATTGCTGGCGCGGCGATTGTGCTGCTCGGAGCCGCACTGTGGTTCGATGCCTCACGCCGCCTCGCAACCGAGTGGGTGCCTAACTTCGATCGCTCATGCATCACCTGGGTGATCGCTGCCGCGGTGATGAGCCTCGGCTTTCGCGTGGCACAAACACCGCTGACAGCGGCGCGCAACCGCTTGCGGCGTTGGGAATGGATCGCGCTGGTGCTCATCTGCGCGCTGGCGACGGCCTACAAGCTGGGCAACTTCGAGAACTTTCCGCCGCGCGATGAAGTGTCGCAGGTCGAAGAACTGCAAGCCGGCATGTTCGGTGCGCAGTTTGTTGCCGGCGCACGCGAGCGCTGGGAGTTCGCGGCGCAGGCGGCGATCTCCGGGCTCGGCATCTGGCTCGGCGGCCCGACGTTGCAAGCGGTGCGCGAGGCGTTCGCCGCCGTCAATTTGCTCAAAGTGCTGCCCGCCTACTTCTGGTTTCGCGCCCTGGCCGGTCCCGCTGGAGCGCTGGTCGGCACGGCGTTGCTCGCCGTGTCGGGGTGGGACTCCGTCGTCAACCGCATCCCCGGCCATCCTGACGGATTCGTCGCGATGTGTTGCTTCGCGCTGCTGGCTGGTCCGGCAGTGCGCCGCAATTGGGCCGCGTATCCGTGGATCGGCTTGCTCGCCGGGTACTCGACGCTGACCTACGTCGCGTTTCGGCCGCTCGCCGGACTTGCCTTGGCGGGCGCATTCATCGCCAACCTGGCGCGGCCAGAATCGCGGCCAGAATCGCCGCAAGAATCTCCAAAGCGATCGCATCGGTGGCTGCGGGCGACGATTGCCACCGCGTTGGTCGCGAGTCTGATGGCAGGGATCTTCCTGACGGTGGTGTTCAAGTTGGAGGATCACTTCGCCAACGAATATTTCAACGGCTGGAACCGGGCGCATGGTAACACCGAGTACTACACGCCGGGGGAACCGCTGTCGGGGATGTTGCGCAAGCGCTGGGTCCGCACCGCCGAGGCGGTTGCGCTTTTCTATACCGAGGGCGACGCCAACCGCACCCACAACGCCGACGGCCGCCCGCAGGTCGATCCCCTTACCGGCGGCCTGATGCTGCTCGGCATCGCCTACGGCGCGGTGATGTGGTGGCGCGGGTTCTACGGTCTCGTGCTGGCGGGTTTCGCGATTACGTTCTTCGGTACCGCTATCGCCACCAGCAATCTCGACGTGCTGCGCGTGCAGGCGACGATCACCTACGTCTACGCGCTCGCGGCCGTGGGCGCGGGTGCGGCCGTCGCCGGCGTGCGGCGCGGCTTTGGGCGCATCGGCTATCTCGTGGTTGCGGGTCTGCTCGCGATCGGGGTCGGATACGGGGCGTACTGGAACGGCGATCTCTTGTACAAGCTGTGGACCTCGCCCATCACTCGGCAAGACTACCGCAGCGACCTTGCCTACTTGTCCGATTGGCTACGCGAGAACGCGCATG
>JBGOUW010000311.1:0-6135 GCA_041477755.1 Binatia bacterium | reverse complement strand
TGGTGGAGCAGTGTGTGCCGCACGATCCGCCACGCTTCGACCAGGTGCGAGACCCGGTGTGATACATACTCCCGCGGTGGCTCCTGCATCACCGTCACCGTTCCGAGGGCCATCAGCGCGAACGGCACTTGAAGCCAGAACGGCAGACGCGGGGTCAGTGCATATAGGTATCCTCCCAGTGCGGAAGACATCGCCTCGCTGGTCTGTGACGCAGCCCGCAGACGTCCTTCCCACCTGGGATACTCGCCGGTTCGATCCGATTGTTGCAGCGCGGTGAACAGCAGCGCGCTGTCAGCCCCCGAGGCAAAGGCGATGCCGCCGCCGAGCACGACCTCTGCGGCGATCATACCGGCGAAGCTCGTACCCACCGCATAGAGCAGCCAGCCCACAATCCACAGGACCGCCCCGATCAACAGCGACGTGCGACGTCCCAGTCGATCGGCCGCGTAACCAGACGGAAACTCGAACAGGACTGCGGCAAGCGAGAAGATCGCCTGCAGCACCATGATGTCCGTCAGCGACATTCCAATCTGGTCCTTCCAGAAGAGGGTGATGATCGGAATCGGGAAGAGCACGGTGCGCAGCGCGCCGTAGGTGACGAGCAAAGTCGCCGTCGATGTTCCCCGTGAGTTCACTGCGCTCCGAGCACCGTGGATGCGGCTCATTAGTGCAGCAGTCGTGGTCCGAACAACCGGCATGGCGCCGACCTTGCCGGATAGTCGGCGCACGCTTCAAGGCGTTCGATCACACGAACGTTATAGGCCCATCACTTCGAGTTTTCCGAACTGTTTGAACCGGAAGGTCGCGATCGCCGCCTTCATTCTTTGCTGCGAAGAAGGTCCTTCACTTCTTCCCACCGCTCGACGAAATCCCCGACAGCTGTTTCATCAACGCTTGCATGGTCTCGGGCGAGGTCCACACGTCGAAGGTGGCGCGGCGTTGGGCGTCGGTTTCATGGACGACCGCGTCGACGGCGTGTTGTTGCAGGAGACGCTTGGTGTGGGCGTAGGCTGGTTGTGAGTACGAGCCGAGCAGGCGTGCCTTCTCGATGCACACGCGTTCGAGATCTGATGGCTCGACGACGTCGTCGACCATGCCAAGCTCGCGGGCGCGGTCGGGATCGTACAGTTCGGCTTCGAGCATGACGGTGCGCGCTTGCCGATTGCTGAGCGCGAGCGCCGCGATCTCGAAGGCGCCAGTCGGCAACGGCAGTCCGATGGCGGTTTCGTTGAGGCCGATCTTGGCGGTGCCGCGCGCAGCGACGCGCACGTCGCAAGCGAGCAGAATGATTCCGCCGCCGGCAATCGCGTGGCCGTTCACCATCGCGATCGTCGGTTTGGGAAGCGTCCACAAACTGAATACGCCGTCTTTGCTCCCAAACCCCGAACCGGTGCCGCCTTGGGCGGCGGTCGTCAGCATCTTGAGGTCGAGTCCGCCACTGAAGAACTTTCCGCTGCCGGTGACAATCACCGCGCGAACGGCGCTATCGTTCTTCGCCGCCTCGCACACGGTGTGGAGGTCATTCATCAACTCGGCGTTGATCGCGTTGGCCGGCGGGCGATTCAGCGTGAGAATGCGCACACCGCCGTCGACGTCTCGGGTTTCAATCGTCATGCGAAGCCTCCAGATTCACAGCCCCACCGCCGTACGCAGCGCTGTGATTTCACGGAACGTCAGCGCTCGATGCGCGCCCGGGGCGAGCTTGCCGAGGTGCAACGGGCCGAGCTGGATGCGCACCAGCTTCTCCACCGACAAGCCGACCTGCTCGCACATCTGGCGAATCTCGCGCTTGCGACCTTCACGCACGACGATCTCCAGCCACGCCTTCTTGTCGCGCGCTTCGATCACGCGCACCGTCGCCGGCGCGGTCAGGCCGCCTTCGATGCGCACTCCCGTGCGCAGTCGCTGCAACACTGCTTCGTCCGGCGTACCCCGTACTTTCACCCGATAGGTTTTGGCGATGCCGTAGCGCGGATGCGTCAATCGCTGCGCCAGCTCGCCGTCATTGGTCAGCAGCAGCAGGCCGGCGGAGTGAAAGTCGAGTCGACCGACCGGGAAAACGCGGGCTCGCACGTCCGTCAGCAAATCGCGCACTGTCGTGCGTCCTTCGGGATCGGACAACGTGGTAACCACGCCGACGGGCTTGTAGAGCAAGATGTAGTGCAGATCGGTGACGGTGGGCAGTGCGCGGCCGTTAACGCTGATCCGATCCGTCCGCGGGTCCGCCTTCGTTCCCAGCTCCGTCACCACCCGGCCGTTGATCCGCACCTTCCCCGCGCGGATCAATTGTTCCGCCATCCGCCGCGAGCTCACCCCGGCCTGACTCAGCAGCTTCTGCAAGCGCACCGGGATCGTGGGATGTTTCGGGTCCGTCGTCGGTTTGGACGGAGGTCTCGGACGTGTCGTTGCTGGTTTCACCGGCTGTTAGCTCCTTCAGGGCGGGCAAGTCGTTGAGATCCTTGAGGCCGAACACTTCGAGGAACTCCGGCGTGGTCGTGTACAGCAGTGGCCGGCCGACCGTCTCTTTACGGCCGGCGATCTTGATCAACCGCTTGGCGAGCAGCGACGTCAGCGCGCCCTCGACGTCGACTCCGCGGATGGCCTCGACTTCCGCCCGCGTGGCCGGTTGCTTATACGCGATGATCGCGAGCGTCTCCAGCGTCGCGCGGCCGATGCGCGCGGGCTTCTCGCGCAGCAGCGTGCGAACCCAGTCGGCGTTCTCCGGCGCGGTGCGAAATTGGTAGCCGCCTGCCACTTCGACCAGCCGCAAGCCCCTATGAGCGTGATCGTATGCGTGCTGTAGACGCTTGGTCGCGGCGATAATCTCCTTCGCGCTCGGTCCGTCGAGCAATTGCACCAGGCGGCGCAGCGCCACCGGCGTGCCAGCGGCAAACAACATACTTTCGACAATCGAGTCGAGGCGCGAGAACTCGGTCGCCGCGTCGGCAGCCGGTTCAGCCTCTGCGTCGGCATCGATCTCACCGATGTCCTCCGACTCGATTGGGTTGTCGAGCGACTTGGTCTTCACGTCCCCCTCATCCATTATGAGACTCATCGTCCCCTTCCTCCCCTGCCGCGGCCTCCGTCACTGCAGCTTCGGCTGCGACAACTCCCCCTTCGTATTCGTCAGACAAGTCGAGCCAGACGCTCCGGATGTCCGCCACCCTCAGCGTGATGACGATGCGATCGAAAAGCTGCTCCTGCACCGCCTGCACCGCCTGCATGCGCATCAGTTCGAGCACGGCGAGGAACGTGACGATAATCTCCAGCCGGGTCGCGTCCTCGTCGAACAGGCTGTCGAACTCGATCGACTTGGCGATGCTGAGGGTCTGCAGCAACCACTGCACGCGGTCGCGCAGCGAGATGCGCTCGGTGACGATCTCGTGGACGGCCTCGGGGCGCGCGCGCTTGAGTACGGCCTGGAACGCGGTGAGCAGATCCCAGATGCTGGCGCGGATCTGCGGCAACCCCTCATCGGCGCTCGGCTCGAGGTCATCGAGCGACGGCTCGCGCGTGAATACATCGCGGCGGAGCAGCGGGCGCTCGCCGAGTTGCTGCGCCACCTCGCGGAAGCGTTGATACTCGAGCAGCTGCCGCACCAGATCGGCGCGCGGATCGGCTTCCTCCTCGTCGTCGCCCTCGCCCTCGGTTGGCGGCAGCAGCAGGCGCGACTTGATCAGCATCAGAGTCGCCGCCATCACCAGAAACTCGCCGGCAATGTCGAGGTTGAGGTTGCGCATCACGTCCAGGTGGGCGAGGTACTGGTCGGTGATGGTGGCGATCGGGATGTCGACGATCTCGACCTCCTCACGCTTGATCAAGTGCAGCAACAAATCGAGCGGCCCTTCGAAGACCTCGAGCTTGACGCGGTACGGCGGAGTCCGCGACCCGGCGGCCTCGGCGTCGTCGTCGGCTGCGTCGGCCGCGTCGGGATTGAATTCCTGGTTCTCGTCACTCATCGTCACTTACTCTTGATCGCTGACTCAAGTCTCCAAGTGCATGGCCGACCGGACTTCGGTCATCGTCTGCACGGCGACCGCGCGAGCACGCCGGTTGCCCTGTTCGAGTACGTCGGCGACCGTCTGCGGATGGCGCTCCAGTTCGGCGCGGCGCTCGCGGAGCGGATCGAGTTCGGCGTTGACATGCTTGATCATGATTTTCTTGCACTCGAGACAACCAATGCCGGCGCTGCGGCAACCTGCGGTAACGTACTCGATCTCGTCGGGCGTGCAGTAGATGCGGTGCAGGTTGAACGCCGGGCAATCGTTGGGCTCGCCCGCATCGGTGCGCCGCACGCGCCGCGGGTCGGTCATCATGCGGCTCAACTTGGCGTCGACATCCTTCGCCGAGTCGGAAAGGTAGACCGCGTTGTTGTAGCTCTTGCTCATCTTGCGGCCGTCGGTGCCGGGAATCTTGGGAACCTCGGTGAGCAGCGTCTCCGGTTCGGGAAACACCGGCCCATAGAAGTTGTTGAAGCGGCGCACGATCTCGCGGGTGATCTCGATGTGCGGCGCCTGATCGATGCCGACCGGCACCGCGGTCGCCTTGTACATGATGATGTCGGCGGCCTGCAGCACGGGATAGCCGAGGTGGCCATAGTTGATCTTGGTCATCTCTGCGTCGTCCTCGCCTTGGATCAAGCCAAGCTCGCGCGCTTGCTCCTTCACCGTCGGATTGCGCAGCAGCCACGGCGTCGGGATGATCATCGACAGCAGCAGATGGAGTTCGGCGTGTTCCTTCACGGCCGACTGGCGGAAGATGACGGTGCGTTCGGGATCGAGTCCCGCGGCAAGCCAATCGATCACCATGTCGCGCGTGCGCTGCGCCAGCCCTTCACTCTCACTCGCGGTAGTCAGCGTGTGCCAATCGGCGACGAAGAAGAAGCACTGATGTTCGCTCTGCAGGCGAATCCAATTGCGCAACGCACCGAGTAGGTTGCCGAGGTGCAGCTGCGCCGTCGGCCGCATGCCGCTGACAATGATACCTGGTGACTGCGACTGCGCTGGAAACTTCGACTGCAATGGATTCACCACCGGCTCCCCACCCCACCCAACATCTGCTCCCTATCTCACAACAGGACACGGATAAAGAGGTTGATCACGGGATTGATCACTCGGCCGAGCGAGCGCGTCATGAGCAGCATGAAGACGATCATCATCCCATAGCGTTCGAGCCGCGCGACCACGATCGCTTGCGCGCGCGGCAGCAGCCCCACCAGCACGCGCCCGCCGTCGAGCGGCGGAATCGGCAGCATGTTGAACACCGCCAAGACGACGTTGAAGCCGACGCTGCGCGCCGCCATCATTGCCAGCGGTGTGAGCGTCACGGCGGCGATGCCCGTCAGTTCCTCACCGCGTGGCACTAGCCCGACGATCAGCTTCAGAACGCCGGCGCTGAGAATCGCCAGGAGCACGTTCATCATCGGCCCCGCGGCCGCAACCAGTACCATATCGCGCTTGGGATTGCGCAGGTGTCCGAAATTGACCGGCACCGGCTTCGCGTAACCAAACAGAAACGGCGCCCCGGTTGCGATCAATACTAGCGGGATGACGATGCTCCCGAACGGATCGATATGCGCGATCGGGTTGAGCGTCAGCCGCCCCGCCTGCATCGCCGTATCGTCGCCGCACCAGTACGCGACCACCCCGTGCGCCAGCTCGTGCAGAATGACGGCCGCCAACACCGGCAGCGCCCACACGCACACGCCTTGCACGATGGTTTGGATATTCTCCGGCACGTCGAGACCGTAGCAGAAAGGCCGCACAGCCGCCACGCAGTGGCGACCGCGGGCGCGCCCTCAAGAAGATGCCAACGAAGGCGCCCGACGCGCAATTGCGATTGAGCCGGGGCCGCGGATTCCGTACACTCCGCCATCATGGCACGGCCACGCATTCTTTCTTTTGTGATGGCGGGCGGTAAGGGCGAACGGCTCTACCCGCTCACCAAAGATCGCTCGAAGCCCGCCGTGCCGTTCGGCGGCCGCTACCGCATCGTCGACTTCGTCCTCAGCAACCTGGTCAACTCCGACCTGCGCTCGATCTACATTCTGACCCAGTACAAGGCCCAGTCGCTGGTCGAGCATCTCGAACGCGGCTGGACCTGGCGTGTCGGCGGCCGCGACGGCTTCATCCGCGC
>JBGOUW010000617.1:0-2839 GCA_041477755.1 Binatia bacterium | reverse complement strand
GCTCGGGTCGTACGGCCAACACGCGGGAGGGTTGGCGAGCAGCTTGCCTTGCGCATCGACGTAGGGCGATCGATACAACTCGTCGCTGCCGCAGATTTCCGGTCCGATGCCGTTGTTGTGCATGAACGGCGCATGCGCCCACACGCTCACCAACGAGAGGTTGCGATAGTAGCTGCGCCCGCCGTCGTCGGGCTCCTTCAGATTCGGGTCGGGCGGCCGCGCATGGTAGGTGTCGGAGGCGTACTGATCCCACACATGTCCCTTCATGTGATTCGAGTGCAGCGCGCGGCAGCGGTTGGTGCCGATCTCGGAAACCAGCAGCGGCTGATCCGTGCTGAGGAAGTCTTTGCGAATGTTGCCGCCATCGAGCGCGACGGTTTCGCGGAAGTCGCGATTGTCGAACGGCTCCGGCTGTGACGAGTGGCAACGGGCGCAATTGGCTGCGAACACATGCTTGCCGCGCGACACCGCACCGGCGCCGAACTCGCCGTCGAGCTGCTCGACGAGGTCGCCCGCATCGGGCAAGCCGCGCGCTTCGTAGAGTTCGTTGGCGCGCGCCGAGAGCAGGAAGTTGAGGATGTCAGGCAGCCGGTCTTCGATGGCGCGAAAGTTCGGACAGTCGCGGCGGCACTGACCGATCTCGAACGGGGTCTGACCGAAGTTGCGCTGCGCCGGATCGAGTTGCCGCAGATCGGTGAGGTGATTGAGCCAGCACTGCTCGGAGCACGAGCCGATGTTGATATAGACGCGCTGGAGCGCCTCGAGCGGGCCGATGCTGTCGGCACCGTCCTTTAGAATATGCATGACCGCTTCGGTCTGCGTGCTGCGCAGCCAGCATTTGCCGGTGCGCCCGGGCTCGCACCAGCAGTCTTCGTTGGCGCCCGCCGCGCACTCCTTTACCTTGCGCCACTTGGCGACCTGCTCCTGGAACGTCGGCCGGCGCGGGAGATCGAGCAGCGCATTCATCGTGCCGGCGTTGTCGATCTGATCGTTGGGCTCGGCGGAGGTGTCGACGGTGCCCGGCCGTGCATGGGCGAAGACTTGCCATTCGAGCGCGTGCTTCGTCATGCCCGATGCCAGAATTTCGGAGATGTGAAGATACTGGTTGCCGATGGCCGGCAGAATGTTCGCCCACCGCGGATGCGCCGGATCGCTCGGCGGGTGGACCGGATCGAACGCGATGTGACAGGCGCCGCACGCCATCCCGACCAGGAACGGCGGCTCGATCGACCCATCAGCCATGCGGCTGATGCGCGAATCCGCATTGCTCTGATCCGTGCTGAGTTTGCGATCGAATCCCTCCCAAGTGCCGGGATGCCCGTTGACCTTCGTCCACGCCGCGGGATTGAAGCGCGGATTGGGAAACTTGCGGAAGCCGAGTGCGCCCGTCGAAGTACCGAACGCGAGATCGCACGAATTCTGGCGTTGGTCAGCCGGGCCGTGCGCATCATCCTTCGCGAGCGGTGCGTCCTTGAAGTCACACGCCGGGTCGCGGTAGCCGGGCTTGCCGACGAACTTGAGGAGGTCTTCGTCGCCCGGACACCAATCGAAGCCATAGGTTTCGTCGAGGCTCTTCGCCGAGCAGTTCGGCGTGCCGGGCACGCAGCAATCGGGGTCGTTGATCAGTCCCCAGGTTTTGAAGCGCTGGTCGCGCGCCGTGCTGTGCAGCACCAGGAACCAATCGACGAGCACACCCATCCGTTGCTGGAACGTATAGGTGTGAAAGCGGTGATCGCCGGCGGTCGCGTAGATCCAGATCCGGCAGCCGGCGCGTTCAGACTCGCTGAGACCCGGCGTGGTATCGCACACGCTGGACGGCGTCGCCGCGAAGCTGGTGCGCACAGCGATGACCAGCAACATGACCGCAACCGAAACGATTGAGCGACGTGTCATGATCCTCTCCTCCCCTGAGGTCCCTCACAGTGTCTTGAGATACTCGATCAACGCATTCTTCTCGGTGGGCGGTAGCTGTGTACCGTACAAGTGCCCCTGATTGCCATTGCCCTTCACCTGGGTATCGAAGCGGACACCGACACGCTCGGCCTCGGCGCCGGTGCTGATGAAGCCAACGTCGGTCGGATCGAGCACGTCATAGCCGCGGTAGAAGACAGTGGGCCGTTGCGCCGGCGGATCGAGCAATGCGCGCAATGTCGGCACCGAGCCGTTGTGGAGATAGGGCGCGCGCAGCCAGATGCCGTCCATCGGATGGCCGATATAGCCGTTGGTCTTGATCATCGGCGAGCGATCGATACCGAAACTCTTCACCGTATTATTGGCGCCGTCGGCCGCCGCCTGTGTCCAGGTGTCGAGGCGATTGCGATCGGTGCCGATCTCGTTGATGTCGACCAGTTTGCGCGTGCGCGGGCCGTCTTCGGCGTGACACTCCGCGCAGTAACGATCGTACACCGGCTTGCCGGTTGCCGCGCGCGCTGGGTCAATTGACAGGGGATACTTGGGTGGCGGCAACGTGCGCAAGAAGTCTTCCAGCCATTGCATCTGTTGCAGGAACGGATCGTGCGGCGGCGCCCCTAAGCCGAGGGCTGAATCGATGATCACCGAGCGCGCGGACGTGGTCGCGCCATCCCAGTTCAGCAACTGATCGGGGCGGGCATGCAGGTTCCAGATCGCTGGAAAGTCAGCGGCGCCCACGGAGTCGTCCATCGGCAAGTGCAGCATGAAGTACTTCGTCAGGTTCATTGGGTCGTCGCGACCCGGCGCCCAATCGGGCCAGCCGGGGCGGTTCATCCAGGCGAAACTCTCGCCACGTTCGATCAGCCGCTTCTTGGTCAGCGGAATGATGATGAAGCGGTACAGCACGCGATCGATCCAGCCCAAGCCG
>JBGOUW010000608.1:0-2879 GCA_041477755.1 Binatia bacterium | reverse complement strand
TAAGTCGAGTCTCGCCTTCGACGTGCTCTATGCTGAAGGGCAGCGGCGCTACGTCGAGAGCTTCTCGGCCTACACCCGCCAGTTCCTCGATCGCATGGACAAGCCGCAGGTCGACCGCATCGATGGCGTGCTGCCGGCAATTGCCATCGCCCAGGGCAACACGGTCAAGACGTCACGCTCGACCGTGGCGACGATGACCGAGCTGCATGATCATCTGAAGTTACTCTTCGCGAAAATCGGCGTGCTGCACTGCCGCCAATGCGGCCAAGTGGTGGGGCGCGACTCGGCCGAGTCGGTGGCAACTCAGCTCGTGCACTACCCCGAAGGCACGCGCGCACTGATCACCTTCGCGCTGTCCTTGCCGGAGAACTTGCCGTGGGAGGATGCGCGCACCGGGTTGATCCGTTCCGGCTTCCGCCGCCTGCTGGTGAACGGTGAGGTGATCGATGTCGAAGCGGTCGCGACGGCACCCGGGGCGACGGTGACGGTGGTGGTCGATCGCGTGACTGTGCGCGCCGATCACAAGACCCGGCTGGTCGATTCGATCGAGCAGGCGCTTCGCTTTGGCAAGGGACGTGTGGCGCTGATCTTTCCCGACGAATCGATGCGCGAAGAACCGTTCGTGGATCGCTTGGAATGCCCGCGCTGCCGCCTCGCGTACCGCGAAGCCACCTCGAACTTGTTTTCGTTCAACAGCCCGCTCGGCGCGTGCGAAACCTGCCGCGGTTTCGGGCGCGTCATCGACATCGACCTCGATCTCGTCATCCCCGATCCGCGCAAATCGCTCGCCGACGGCGCGGTCAAACCGTGGAGCACGCCGAAGACCGAATGGGAGCGTGACGAGCTGATGGCTGTCTGTCACCGGCGCAAGATTCCGACCGACAAGCCGTTCGACGATCTCAGCGCCGAGCAGCGCGCCATCATCATCGACGGCGAAGACAAATCGGTTGGCCGCAAACGCTTCCACGGCATTCGCGGCTGGTTCCGCTGGCTCGAAGGCCGCACCTATCGCATGCACGTGCGCGTCTTCCTCGCGCGTTATCGCAGCTACCGCGTGTGTCCCGCGTGTGACGGCGGGCGGCTCAAGCCCGACGCGTTGTTGTTTCGCCTCAACAGCAAGACGATGCCAGAGGTAAGTCAGCTCAGCGTTGCCGAGGCAGCGGCGTTCTTCGACACGCTGTGCTTGAGCGAGACCGAGGAAGAGATCGCGCACCTGATTCTCGCCGAGATCCGCAACCGGTTGCGTTACTTGCTCGAAGTCGGACTCGACTACCTCACGCTCGATCGCCAGTCGCGCACGTTGTCGGGCGGTGAACTGGCGCGCGTCGATCTCACCACTGCGGTTGGCTCGTCGCTGGTCAACACGCTCTACGTCCTCGACGAGCCCTCGGTGGGTTTACACCCGCGCGACAGCCAGCGGCTGGTGCGCATCCTCCACGCACTGCGGGCGCAGGAAAACACCGTGGTCGTGGTTGAGCACGACGCGGAGATCATCCGCGAAGCCGATCACATCATCGATCTCGGACCGGGCGCGGGTGCCAGCGGCGGTGAGGTGGTGTTCGCCGGTAGCTACCAGAAACTGCTCGTCAATGGCCGGCGCTCACTCACCGGCCAGTATCTATCCGGCCGCAAGCATATCCCGGTGCCGGTCAAGCGCCGGCCGATCATCCGCGCGCTGCGCCTGCGCATCCGCGGGGCGCGCGCGAACAATCTGCGCAACGTCACCGTCGATCTTCCGCTGTCGCGCTTCGTCTGCGTCAGTGGGGTCTCCGGTTCGGGTAAGTCCACCCTCATGGAGGACGTGCTCTATCGCGGGCTCAAGAAGCGGCTCGGTCAATTCGTTGCGGTGCCGGGTGAGCATGACGACATCGAAGGCGCCGACCGCATCGCCGAAGTCGTATTCGTCGATCAGTCCCCGCTCGGCACGACTCCGCGCGCCAATCCGGTCACTTATCTGAAGGCGTTCGATCCGATCCGCACGCTGTTCGCGCAGACACCGATGGCGCGCATGCGCGGCTACGCCGCCAGCGCGTTCTCGTTCAACGTGGCTGGCGGCCGCTGCGAAACCTGCACGGGTGAAGGCGTCGAAAAGATCGAGATGCAGTTTCTCTCCGACGTGTACGTCACTTGCCCGGAGTGCAATGGCGCACGCTTCCGCGCCGAGACTCTGGAAGTGAAATACCAGGATAAGAATATCCGCGAAGTGCTCGACCTGACGGTGCGTGACGCGCTCGACTTCTTTCACGCCGAGCCGGAGGTTGTGCGCCGATTGCAGCCGCTGATCGATGTCGGGCTCGAATACCTGCGACTCGGCCAACCGCTGACGACGCTCTCCGGCGGCGAGTCGCAACGGCTCCGGCTCGCCGCGGCGATGGGGCGCGAGGCCAAGCCGCACAGCTTGTTCCTGTTCGACGAACCGAGCATCGGCTTGCACTTCGCCGACGTCGAGAAGCTGCTCGCTGCGTTGCATCGGCTGGTCGAGCGCGGCAACTCGCTGGTGGTGATCGAACACAACATCGACATCATCAAGGCCGCCGACTACGTGATCGATCTCGGTCCGGAAGGCGGCCCCGGCGGTGGCATGGTAGTCGCTGCCGGCACACCTGAGCAGGTCGCCGCGGTCGAAGGATCGCACACGGGGCGTTACCTGCGTCAGGCACTCAGCCCGGCCGCCGCGATCGAGCCGACGCTGCCGGCGCGCATGGCCCCGCGGCGCGAAGGCTACGGCGTCATGCGCGTGGTCGGCGCCAACGAACACAACCTGCGCGATCTCTCCATCGATCTGCCGCGCGATCAGTTCATCGTCGTTACCGGCTTGAGCGGTTCGGGCAAATCGACGTTGGCGTTCGACATCCTCTATGCGGAAGGGCAGCGCCGCT